>CALELJ010000001.1 GCA_937902445.1 uncultured Treponema sp.
ATCGAATCCATCAAGACGAGAATCAAATCTCCTGAAAGCATCATATGCAAATTGAAAAAAAGGAATCTTCCTGTAAGCGTGGAATCAATAACTGAAAACATTACGGACATTGCCGGCATACGTGTCATCTGTTCTTTTCCGGAAGACATCTACCTTCTTGCCGAATGCCTTGTAAAGCAGGACGACATTACCCTCATTGAAAAAAAGGATTACATACAGCAGCCAAAATGTTCCGGATACCGCAGCCTGCACCTCATAGTTGAAGTTCCGATCTTTCTGGCGGAAGAAAAAAAACCTGTCCGCGTGGAAGTTCAGCTTAGAACAATCGGAATGGACTTCTGGGCAAGCCTTGAACACAAGCTCATGTATAAGAAATCCGTTCCTGAAGATGTTGCGACGGAACTTTCAAGGGAACTTCTCGACTGTTCCAACATAAGCGCAAGCCTTGACCTTCGCATGCAGAAAATACGAAACCAGCTGGCCCAGTATGATGACGACAATGAGCAGTCCATCTGCTGATCTGCTATAGCCGGCAAAAAACTACAGCAGGCTCAGGATGGAATCATAAACTTTGGCCGCATACAGTTGCTTGATTTCCCTGCGGTCAAGGCTGCCTACATCTTCTTTCAGATGGAAGTCGTGAGATTCTTTTCCGATACGGATGCAATAGAAGGCTTCTCCCACTACGGAATCACTGTTGTCCGGATCCACGTTGCCTGTTGTTCCGGTTATGCCAACAGCAATGTCGGTTCCATAGATTTTCTGGGCAACCTCTGCCATAGCCATAGCGCACTCAGCGGAATACACGCCGTTTTTTTCTATGATGCCGGAATCTACTCCTGCCGCAGTCTTCATTTCATTGCTGTATGTAACAAGGCTTCCCTTGAAAACCTCCGACGCCCCGGCAGTATCGGTAAACATTGAAGCGAGCAGACCACCCGTACAGCTTTCCATGAATGTTATGGTAAGTTTTTTTTCTATCAGTTTTTTCGTTACGATTTCAGCGGCATTGCTTTTTCCCATTTTCAAGTCCTTTCTAATCCTCATTCAAAACCTTGTCCAGCCAGTCAATGAATCGGGTGCCCGATGCCGGATCCACATCATCAAGTTCAACCCAGAAATGTCCGCGGCTTTCGTATTCCGCATATACGGAATTTTTGCAGAATTTTGCAACGCGCCTTCCGCTTTCCCAGGCCTGTTCGTAGATTCCCTTGTCGTTCTTTGCGTTGCCCCACCAGAACTGTATGGGCAGAATCTTCAGCATTTCTTTCGTTGAAACCTGATAGTATCCGCTGCCTGAAATGACTGCCTTGAAAAGACGCGGGTCATAGCAGGCCATCTTTACCGCATAGTATGCGCCCTGGCTGTGACCGAAGGCAATTATGTTTTCCCTGTCGATGCATTCGTTCTGTATGAGGAGATTCTGAATCAGCATGCTGGTGTCATGGCAGTCGCTGTAGTATCCGCAGCGTGCAAGCAGAACCAGTACCGCACTGTGACGCAGGTTCTGCACTTTATTGTCGGTGAACATTCTTCCGTAGCGGCCTAGGGAAACGCCCTTGCTTTCACTTCCATGGAACAAGACAAACAGAGGCAGTTTTGCCTGCTCATTGTGGATGTCATTTTTGAATTCAGGCGGAATATATAGAAAATAATCGTAACCGGCAAAAGTCCTTACGAATTTCCATTTATCGGTGTCGGCGGTCTTATCTGCCCAGTAATAATCCGGTTCAAAGACAAGTTCGCCCAGAGTTTTTCTTCCGTAGAGTGATTTGAGGACCAATGCTGCGGATACAAGCAATACTACTGATGTGGAGATAAAAACGATCGATATCTTTGCTCTTCTTGACATGGGGATATGATACTGCATATCAGAAGTAAACTGAATGGAAATTCTGCAATTCCCGATGCATATTCTGCAAGCGAAAGTGCATTTTAGTTCCGGCTGTGTTAAAATTGATGTGAATACAACCCACGGAACCTGTGGGAACGCTTGATTTTTTTTGGAGAAAAAATATGAAAAACCTCGGAGCAAAACCAATGATTTATCCAATGCCTGTACTCATCCTTGCATCTTACGACAAGGACGGAAAGGCAAACGCAATGAACGCTGCCTGGGGCGGAATTGTTGAAGCCGACCAGATCTGCATATCACTTTCCAAGCACCAGACGACCGACAATATCGATTTCAACAAGGCCTTCACCGTAAGCATCGCCGATGTTGAGCACACTGTCGCCTGTGACTACGTTGGTCTTGTAAGCGGAAAAGACGAACCTGCAAAAATGGAGAAAGCCGGATTCACCACACGCAAAAGTGATTTCGTAAATGCTCCGGTAATCAACGAACTTCCTCTCTGCCTTGAATGCGAGCTGCTTAGGATCGACGGAGAAAGATCAAAGGATGAAATGCACTACATAGGTAAAATCGTCAACATCTGCGCCGATGAAAAAATCCTTGACGATAAAGGAAACGTAGACCTGACTAAGTTCCATCCGATCTGCTATGATCCAAGCGGCCACGGATATTACGAACTTGGAAAGAAAGTCGGACAGGCTTTTGCTGACGGAAAACAGCTCATGTAGTTGAAGGAAATGAATTTGCAAATTCCAGTTATTCTTTTTATATTGAATGTATGATTGATTTTCTTACAACAGTAATGCCCTGGGTCTGGGTTGGAGTCCTTGTAGTTTCCATTGTCATCGAGGCAATGACTCTTGGACTCACCACGATCTGGGCGGCCGCAGCCAGCATACCGCTGATTTTTATTGCCCGCGGAACAATGCCTCTTAAATGGCAGATCCTGATTTTCATTTTCCTTACCACACTCCTTGCTTTCGTGACACGCCCTTTTGTGGTGAAGTTCCTTAGAACAGGCAAACAGAGTGAGGGAAACATCAACAGCCTTGACGGCCAGACAGTCCTCTGTGTCGCACCGATTGCTGAATTCAAATTCGGCGAGGTAAAGACAAAGAACGGCGTGGTCTGGACTGCAAAGTCAGAAGACGGAACTGAAATCGCATCTGATTCCATCTGTACAGTCTCAAGAGTCGAAGGAAACACTCTTGTCGTAAAACCAACCCAAAAGGAGAATAAGTAGAAAATGGTTTACCTTTTTGCAGCACTTGCACTCATCGTGTTCATTCTTATCGTCACCAACATCCGTATCGTTCCGCAGAGTCATGCCTACGTCATTGAACGTCTTGGTGCCTACTGTTCAACATGGCAGGTTGGACTTCATGTAAAGGTTCCGCTCATTGACAGAATGGCCAACAGCATGAGCCTCAAGGAAAAAGTCCTGGATTTCCAGCCTCAGCCTGTAATCACAAAGGACAATGTAACCATGATGATCGACACTGTCGTCTATTTTCAGATTACGGATCCTAAGCTTTACACATACGGTGTTGAAAAGCCTATCAATGCCCTTGAAAACCTCAGCGCCACAACGCTCCGTAACATCATCGGTGAACTTGAACTTGACCAGACACTTACAAGCCGTGACGTGATCAACACAAAGATGCGTTCAATTCTTGACGAGGCAACAGACCCATGGGGAATCAAGGTCAACCGCGTTGAAGTAAAGAACATCATTCCGCCTGAGGCAATCAAGGAAGCAATGGAAAAGCAGATGCGTGCTGAACGCGAACGCCGCGAACAGATCCTTATTGCCGAAGGAAAAAAGCAGAGTGCCATCCTCGTTGCCGAAGGTGAAAAGCAGTCAAAGATTCTTGAGGCTGAGGCCGCCAAGGAAGCTACGATTCTTGCCGCCGAAGCAGAAAAGGAAGCAGCTGTAAAAAGGGCAGAAGGTGAAGCGGAAGCAATACGTCAGGTTCAGGAAGCAACTGCCGCCGGTCTTAAAATGATTAAGGAAGCCGGAGTTGATGAGAAGGTAATCCGCCTTAGAAGCCTTGAGGCATTTGAGAAGGCAGCTGACGGAAAAGCTACAAAAATCATCGTTCCAAGCGACATTCAGAATTTCAGTGGACTTGCAGGAGCAATTTCAGAGGTGGTAAAAAAATGAACGAACACAAGAAGACCATGTACGGAATCCAGGCGGCGGCAATCATTACAAAAATGAAGGCACGTGGAATGGAGGCATACTACTGCGACAACATTGAGGCCGCAAAGAAAAAAGTCCTTGAACTTATCGGGGACGGCTGCAAAAACATCGGATACGGCGGATCAATGACAATTGATGAATGCGGACTTAAGGACGACATTGCCGCCGCAGGCCACAACCTCATAAAGCGCGAGGAACTTTCAGTCGAGGAAGCAAACGTCAGAAACATCAACGCGGACACATTCCTCATGAGTTCCAATGCAATCACATTGAACGGCGAGCTTGTAAACATCGACAAAAGAGGAAACAGAGTCTGCTATCTGATTTACGGACCAAAGCAGGTAATCGTCCTTGCCGGCATGAACAAGGTGACGGCAGACGTTGACGATGCCATACGCCGCGTAAGGTGCTGTGCGACTCCACCAAACGCAATCCGTCTCAATCTTGATACACCATGTTCAAAGAACGGACGCTGTGTTGACTGCGTTAACGACAGCCTTTGCGCCAACATCGTAACAACAAGAACCAGCTGCCCACCGGGACGCATCAAGGTCGTCCTTGTCGGTGAAGAGCTGGGGTATTAACAGTCAATTTCAATCCATTCATACCATCATAAGTTGATATGAATGATCGAGAGGAAAGGCAGAGGCTGGCAAAAACATGCAAAGCCCGGAAAGATAGTTTCCTTGCCGGGCTTTGCATGTAGCGACGATATCTAGCGGTTTTGACAGACTCGTACTGACCGGTAGATTATTCATATCATTTAAAACGCCATATTATAAATTTCCAGCATGTCCTGATATGCCAACGGCTTGTAACCTGCAAGGGTTCTTGTCTTTCCACGGCTGCATTTATAGGCCATAGGCTCAAGGTCTTCTTCCTTCACGCCAAGTTCACGAAGGCTGACAGGCATTCCGATGGACCTGTAGAAATCTTCCTGCATTGCAATTGCCTTAAGGACAGTTTCTTCCTTGTGCTCAAAATCAATGTCCACATTCCATACGTTATGTGCGTACTGCAGGAAACGGTCTAAAGAATCCTTATAGACATAGCGGGCCCAGCTGCACCACAAGGCTGCAAGTCCTGCTCCGTGGGCAACCTCAGGATACATTCCGCTTACTTCATGCTCAAACTGATGCACCGTCAGCTGAACGGTCCTTCCGCACTGTGTCAGTCCGTTGTGCGCAAGGGAAGATGCCCACATCATGTTGGCTCGGGATTCGTAGTTTTCAGGATTTTTGAGGCATTCAACGCCGGCTTTGTTGATATTCTTGATGACGGCTTCTGCGATGGAATCCGTAAGCTGGGTATCTGTTCCCGGACAGAAATAGCGTTCGATAGTATGCATGCCGATGTCGACGATTCCGCATGCAGTCTGATATGCATTTACCGAAAATGTAAGCTCAGGATTTTCAATGGCAAAATCCATTCTGTTGCACTGGCTGCCATATCCGCGCTTGTCCCCGTCTGCAGGATTTGTGATTACACAGGAATTGGACATTTCACTGCCTGCCGCAGAAAGCGTAAGAATACAACCTTTCTTTAGGGTAGCTTTTGGCTGTGCCTTTCCAAGATTGAAATCCCATACATCCACATCTGGATTTGCAACGCCGTTGGCAATGGCCTTTGAAGAATCCAATACGGAACCTCCGCCGACGGCAAGTATGAAATCGACGCCTTCCTTTTTGCAAAGCTCAATTCCCTGACGGACAAGAGGGAGCTCAGGATTTGCCTTTACGCCGCCAAGTTCAACCCATGCAATTTTTTCCGCATCAAGGGCCGCAGTAACCTTGTCCAGAAGCCCGCTTTTTTTTGCGGAACCGCTTCCATAATGAACAAGAACTTTTTTTGCACCAAATGCCGCAGCATATTTGCCGACATTCTCTTCTTCTTTCTTTCCAAAATATACCCTGGTAGGTGTGTCGTAAATAAAATTATCCATAGAAGAAATTGTAAAAGACATTTCATCGGAATGCAATTGATGACCCGCGACCACAAGCTTGAGCAGTTTGGCAGCGATGTCATCATGGTTTAGAAAACTGACAGGCAGTGGCAGAACCTACTGAACAAAAGGCGAATCTACAGTAACGACAGTGAAAACGTCATTTTCACGGCAGTTGATGGCTGTGAAGAGTTTTTCACGGATCTCATTTTCACTCAGGCAGCAGTCGTGTGGACGCACGATGTCAAAAATCAGGTTCGTATGGTTTTCACCTGGAACCATCCTTACATCATGAATCGTAAAACGCCCGTCAAGCTTTCGTGCCTCTTCAATGGCAATAGCTTTAAGCGCTTCAAGCCGCTTGTTGTTCGTATCAATAGGATCCATATGCATTACAACGCTGCAGTTGAATTTCTGTGACAGGGCAAATTCCGCACAGTCGATGACTTCATGAAGATCAAAGATGTTCTGATCCCCGGGAACTTCCGCATGAAGGGAAATCATCATCCTTCCAGGACCATAGTCATGAACAACAAGATCATGGATTCCGATGATGGGCTTGAATTTTAAGGCTTCCTTTTCAATTTCTTCCACGAATTCCTTTTCAGGCGGCAGGCCAAGAAGAGGGTCAATGGTTTCCTTGCAGGCCTCAATTCCGCCCTTGAAAATGAAGACAGCAACGACAAGGCCGCCGATTCCATCGACAGGAAGGGACGTAAATTTTCCCGCGATGACAGAAAGAATTACAACTCCCGTTGAAATCATGTCACCAAAACTATCTGTGGCAACAGCTTCCATTGCCGGGGATTTTATTTTCTTCGCGATGCTGTGGTTGTAAACATACATGTAGAATTTTACAAGAATTGCGGCAACCATTATGCAGATGGAAAAAGTTCCGCCTTCAACTGCCTTTGGATGGATTATGGTTTCCACGGAAGATTTAAAGAGCTCAATTCCCATGAAAAGAATCAAAAAGGAAACAATGAGTCCCGAAATATATTCCAGACGGCCGTGTCCAAAAGGATGGTCGGCATCAGGCTTTTTACCGGACAACTTGAATCCAAGAACAGAAACAAAACTTGAGGCCGCATCACTGAGATTGTTGAAGGCATCGGCAAGAATCGCAACGGAATTTGTTATGAGCGCTCCAAGAAGTTTTGCGGCAAAAAGAAGCACGTTCAAAAAAATACCAAAAGCGGAACACATGATGCCGTATTGCTGACGGACATTTGGGTCCATATAGTCCCTGTGATTTTTAATGAAAATTCTTGCAAGTAAGTTTATCATATTAATATAGTATAAACCTTTACAGTCCAAATTGAAAACCAGGAGGACCACGAAATGAAAAAGACAATTGAAATTTCACCGGAAAGACCCCAGTACGTCACAGTCTCTGGAATCACATACGCACAGGTCGACCATTGGTACGGACACTGCCGCCGCGACCTCAAGCTGGACCTGATTTACCCGGAGGACAGCGGCAAAAAAAGATACCCATGCATCGTCTGGATCTGCGGCGGCGCCTGGCTTACCATGGACAAATCAGCACACCTTGCTTACCTCTCAAAACTTGCCCTTGACGGCTTTGTTGTCGCAAGCGTCGAATACCGCACAAGCAACGAGGCAAGATTCCCATCCCAGCTGCAGGACGTAAAGTCGGCCATCAGATACCTGAAGGCACACGCAGACCGCTACAGAATCAATCCAAAGAAATTCGGAGTAATGGGTGAATCGGCCGGCGGACATCTTTCTGCCATGGCTGCCCTTGCAACCTCAAAGAAATTTGAAACCGGAGATTACCTTGATCAGTCAAGCTCTGTTCAGGCAGCATGCCCATGGTACCCGCCATCAAACTTCAATTCATTTCCCCTTCCGCCGGAAGAATATGGAATGGTAGCCCCGGAAAATCTTCTGCTTGGATTCGATCCAAAGAAAAATCCAAAGGCAGCAAAAGAAGCAAATCCTATAGATTTCGTATCAAAGAAAGCTCCGCCATTTTTGATCATTCACGGAAGTGATGACCATACGGTTCCTCACGCCCAGGGTGCTGAACTCCATGATGCCCTGGAATCAAAGGGATGCAGCGTAACCTTGCTGACAATCAAGGATGCCGATCATGCGGACATCAGGTTTTTCCAGGATCAGATCTGGAATGAGATTTCAGGTTTCTTTACTTCAGTGCTAAAGTAATCACCCAGCTGTTGTTTGAGTTTATGCTGTATCCCAGAACGAGTGCTCCAATCGGAGTATCGAGGGCGGCATAGGCTCCGGCTCCCACCTGCGGCCTGCTCAAACCCGAAAGAAATTTTCCTGACGGTGTATCTGTTGAATAGAAAGGATCATAGCTGTCAAAGGCACCGATTTTTCCTTCAGCAACCAGAAAGAAAGGCATTCCGGCCACAGTGCCCACCCGCTGCTTGAAATTCAAACCGCTGATGACAAAGTCCCTTTTGAGGCATCCGTAGGGATAACCGCACATTCCTTCAGTTCCGCCTATATTGCAATAGCCTGAAGAAATCTCATATGGGAAACGGTTGTTGCAAAGTTCAAGAGAAAATCCTATGGAATTCCATTCCTTCACCATCTGGAACCTCTGTTCGTATGAAAAATGGATTCCATAGACAAAATTCACATGATCGTTCCCCTTTGAAGCATCACCCGCATAGGAAGCAAGCTGCAGCTGAACTCCCGAAAGCTTAATGTAGCTGTTGTGAAGGGTTGTAACAATGAATTCGTTGTAGAAGCAGGCTGTCGAAAACCATGTTCCGGTAGACCTGATCATATCCGCGTTCATCATGGCGCCAATCCTCAGATTTATCATGTCCGTATACTTGAACCTGATTCCAAAATTTCCGCCATATCCATAGTCCCTGTTGACTGCACGGTCATTGAAAAAAATACTGTTCTTTGGCTCAAGGCTGCCATTCTTGAAATTTCCGCCAAGTTCCGCAGTAACCTTGTATCCTCCCCAGGAAGCAAGTTTTGGATAAATCGCAGCTTCACCAAGCATCAGGTTTCCAGTGGTAAAACGGAAAAGGCTTTCCAGAGGTTCGTCGATGTAGATACCCGTTGTTGAAGTCGGATCGATGGTCATGTATCTGTGGGATTCTTTGTTGGAAACAAAAAGGGATGGACTGCTGCTGAAATAAAGCTTCGTCGACTGCTGCTTGTAATGGTTTGCCTTGATCTCAAGTTCGCATTCCCTGCCGTCACCGATTTTCTTTACGCCATAGATGAGGGAAGAAAAATGATAGTGGTCCTTGAACTGGCAAAGCATATCCGTCAGCTCCACCTTGACCTTGTCATCAAGGGTTTTTCCTATGAACCTTGAGAACATGTTTTCCTTTGGCAACGGACCGGTTTTCTCAAAGGAAACATCCTTCACGGAAATCTTTTTTATGATGGGATCTTCCATCATGTCATATTCACCCTTGCGGTCCTCGTCCAGCGTATGAAGCTGGTAGCCCGCCTTCTTCAGGTCCATGGCAATCTGGTGGATCTTGTCCATGTTCTGCTCGACACAGGCATCGCCTATGCGTATCACTTCTTCCGGATGAAAGAAATTCACCGTACTTATTTTTCCAAGATCTGGTGTGAGGACTAGGGTGCAGTCCTTGTACTGTTCAACGGCATTTGTCGAGATGATGAGGCTGATGAGCTGTTCCATTGCGGACGCCATGTCAACCAGGCTTTCCGGATTTTTGTCCGTTACGCTTGCCACATCCATGGCGATCACCACATCTGCTCCCATTTCCCTTGCAAGTCTTGCCGGAAGGTTGTTTCTAAGACCTCCATCCATGGCATATCTTCCGTCACCCAGAGAAGCCGGTGTAAAAATTCCTGGCAACGATATGCTTGCACGGACGGCATCCACAATGGAACCTTTACTCAGGACGATGGTCTCTCCAGTCGAAACATTCGTGGTCACGCATCTGAAAGGAATCGGAAGTCTGTCAAAATCATCTATGTCAAGGACACGGCTCATGTAATTGCTGAGCTCGCAAAGGATGTTCTGGTCTCCTATGATTCCAGGTGCAGATCCGATTCTTTTACCCTTGATTGAAAACGAAAGTGAAAGCGCAGAATTTGCTCTCTGGGAGAAAGCTTCAGGCGGAACTCTTTCCATGGACATTGGACGTTCACTCATCAGCTCGAAATAATTCAAGTTGACCAGTATTTCCCTTATTTCCTTTGGCGTATATCCGGAAGCATAAAGTGAACCGATAAGGGCTCCCATGCTGGTACCAAGAATCATGTCAGGTTTTATTCCTTCTTTTTCAATTGCCTCAAGAAGCGGAATTTCTGCAAGTCCCTTTGCGCCTCCCCCGCTTAAAACAAGGGCTACCTTTGGGCGGGCAAAAGCAAGACAAGAAGCGGTACATAGCAAACAGATTGATATCCAGCATTTCAGTTTCATATCTTCTATTATACAGTATATTTTCCGATTTTTGTTTAAAAGCGGAACTTTATTTAATGTCAAGAGCCTTTCAATCTTTACGCGAATTCATTTTTTTCTTAAAATGTTCTCCCTATGGAATTCACACAAGAAACAATTGACGCCCTTCAGATCAATGAAGTGGAAATCATGAAAAAAGTCGCTGAGGAACTGAACATCCGCGTTCCTCAGGTTAGCGCTGTCATCAGCCTCGTAGCAGAAGGCTGTACCATTCCGTTTATCGCACGTTACCGCAAGGAAAAACACGGTTCCCTCGACGAACTCCAGGTCCGCGAAAGCGACCACCTTTTCAACTCATACAAGGCCCTTGAAGAAACCCGTCTTGCCAACGTTCGCAAGGTTTTCGAGCAGGGAAAGCTTACAGAAACCTTATACAACGCATTCATGTCTGCAAAGACTCTGGCAGAACTTGAAGACCTTTACGCACCATTCAAGAAGAAGAAGAAGACCCGCGGTATGGTTGCAATTGAAAAAGGTCTTGAACCTCTCGCCGATGCCATGTACGAACTTGATGATGCTTCCCTCCTTGCAAAGGCAGCTGAATTCGTAAAGACAGACAACGAAGATGCTTCCCTCAATGTTGAAAGCGCAGAAGACGCAATCAACGGAGCAAAGGACATCGTTGCAGAACGCATCAGCCAGGACAGCAAAAACCGCGCAGACCTCCATGATCACTACATGGCCACAGGAACAATGGTCACAAAGGGAATCGTTCCGGAAGGAGTTGATCCAGAAAAGGCAGAGCGCGAATCTACATACAAGATGTACTGGGATTATTCTGAGCCTCTCAATCAGGTTAAGCCTCACAGAATCCTTGCCATCAACCGCGCGGAAAAAGAAGGCGCCCTTGAAGTTACCATCGACGTTGATGTAGAGGATGCAATCAAGCTCATCCAGAAGAAATATAAGCTTAACAACAAGGCCATGGGAGAAGCCATCGAAGACGGTATCGTTCGTTCCTTGAGCCCTGCAGTCATCCGCGAAATCCGCAGCGATGAATTTGACGAGGCAGATGAACACGGAATCGGAATCTTCAGCGAAAACCTGAAGAACCTCCTTATGACTCAGCCAATCAAGGGAAGCCGCGTTCTCGGCATCGACCCTGGTATCCGCACGGGTACAAAGTGTGCCGCCCTTGATGAAACAGGAAAGTACCTTGGTTACTTCAAGTTCTTCCAGGTAACAGATCCACAGGACAGCTACAACCAGATCAACAATGCCATCGACAAGTATGACATCCAGGTTGTCGCAGTCGGAAACGGAACAGGAAGCCAGGAAGTTCAGGCAATCGTTACAAAGGTAATCAGCGAAAACTACAGCGACAGCAACGTTGTGTTCACAGTTGTAGATGAATCAGGTGCTTCAGTTTATTCCGCATCTGACGTTGCCCGCGAAGAATTCCCGGAACTCGACCTTACAATCCGTGGTGCGATTTCCATGGGCCGCCGCCTCCAGGATCCACTTGCAGAACTTGTAAAGATCGATCCAAAGGCAATCGGTGTTGGACTTTACCAGCACGACGTAAACCAGAAGAAGCTTTCGGACAAGCTTGATGAAGTTGTTGAATCAGTTGTAAACAATGTTGGCGTCAACCTTAACACTGCTTCCGCATACCTCCTCAAGTACGTTTCAGGAATCAACAGTTCCCTTGCAAAGAAAATCGTTGCCTACCGCGATTCAAACGGAAAGATTACAAGCCGCGAAGACCTGCGCAAGGTTCCGGGACTTGGACCAAAGGCATTCGAACAGTGCGCCGGATTCCTTAAGATTGCAGAAAGTGCAGAACCGCTGGACAACACATGGGTTCACCCTGAAAACTATCCTGTTGCAAAGGAAATCCTTCCTTTGGTTCAGAAGAATGAAAAAATCACTGCCGAGCTCAAGAAGCAGCTTGCAGAAAAATACGGTGTTGGAGAAACAACAGTTGCCGACATTGCGGAAGAACTTGCAAAGCCAAACCGCGACCCTCGCGACGGCTACCCTGCTCCAATCATGCAGAAGGGTGTCGTAAATTTTGAAGACCTTAAGACAGGCATGAAGGTTACGGGAAAGATCAAGAACGTCGTTGACTTTGGTGCCTTCGTAGACATCGGTCTTCACGAAACAGGCCTCATCCACGTTTCAGAACTGAGCGACAGCTTTGTTTCAAATCCTATGGATGTCATCAAGGTTGGCGATGTAAAGGAATTTACAATCATCGACCTTGATATGGACCGCAAGAGAATCAGCCTTTCACTCAAGAGCGATGCCGCAAGCCGCCTTACAGGTGAAAAGGGTTCTTCTTCAGCCGGAACTTCTACAGGCGGAACAGGAAAGAAGCGCGTTGTTGTGGTAAAGAAGGGAACTGGATCCGCCGGAACTGGAAGCAAACCAGCCGACCGCAAGCCAAGGGAACGCCAGAACTACGGCAGCGACGATGGATATTCATACAACCCATTTGCTGCACTTTTGAAGAAATAAGGCAAGCAAAATAGTACTCCAAGAATTGCGAAAGCAATTCTTGGGGCGAAAGTTCCTTCAGCCACCGGCTTCTAGAGAGCAAACGCACTGAAGCCCATAAACTCTATGAAAATCTTGGCTTTGACGGAAATCTAAAGAAAGCTTTCACTAAAATTGTAAACCGGAAGTAGTTTCAACTACTGAGGATTTACAATTAGTTCGCGAGAGCGTACATGTCAAATAATGTGTGCGTTTGCTATAAAAATCATCTTATTTTAATACTTTTTTCTGCCAGCTTTTTTTGCCACATTCAGGACACTTCATGTATTTTGATAATCCCATGTGCATAGCAAAAACCGAAGCTTTGTAACTTGGAACATATTTATGACTGCATTTGTTGCACTGATAGTATCCAGCTTTAGTTTCAATTCTCCAGCAGAAAGGAGCAATTAAAAGAACAATTAAAAAACTAATTCCCAAAATTACTCCACGAAGCCAGTTTTCATTTATCAAATAAGAACTTACAAGTGCTCCTGAAACAACTATTAAAACCATTAAAGCAATAAGAACATATTCTGTATGAATAAGCATTTTGTTGGTGCGTTCATTTAATGCAGCCATTTCAATAAGATTTTTTTCCATAATTTCTGTGTTGTTTTCCATAGATATTTTTTCTCCTGTTAATAATTCGTTTACGGAGATTCCAAGGATTTTACACAGATCCATCATAAGTCCTGCATCTGGCAGACAGATACCTCTTTCCCATTTGGAAATTGCTCTGTCTGTAATGCCAAGTTTTTCAGAAAGTTCACTCTGTGTGAGATTGTGCACTTTTCTTTGCTCACTAATGAATTTTCCAATTTTAATCTGATCCATAATTTACTCCTTAAATCTCTTGCTGATTCAAACATAACGGAGAATGCATCTATTTTAAACAAACCTGTGGTTGAGTAGCTCAAAATTAGCATCTTTTATATATATTCAACAAGTTCTTTTCTATTTTCTAACACATCCCATATAAAATCCAGCCATGAACAAAATTGAAATTAAAAATCTGGATTTGTTTTATGGGGATTTTCATGCCCTCAAAAACATAAATCTTGAAATTCCAGAAAATCAAATTACAGCGTTTATTGGTCCAAGTGGCTAAAGAGCCATGCGAGAATTGCCCACGGCAATTCTTGGGGCGAAAGTTACCCAAGGCATCGGCATCTAGGGAAACAAATGCTTTCGCTCAATTACCTCTACCCAGCCTATACAAGAATTGCGAATGCAATTCTTGGGGCGAAAGTTCCTTCAGGTACTGGCTTCTACTAAAGCAAACGCTTTCGCTAAATTACCCCTACCCAGCCTTTACAAGAATTGCGAGAGCAATTCTTGGGGCGAAAGTTACCCAAGGCATCGGCATCTAGGGAAACAAACGCTTTCGCCCCTTCATTGTATTTTTTTTCAATT
>CALELJ010000002.1 GCA_937902445.1 uncultured Treponema sp.
AGGAACTAGACACGCATTTTTTAAATTTTCATATTTTGAAAATAGTTCTTGACAAAAGCTCCATCCCGTGTTATAATAAAGATACAAAGAAAGTAAAGGAGAACTCAAAACAAACCGCCACCGCAAAAAAGTGAGCAGACGGAAAATCAAAAAACTATGATCTTTTCAAGGCCATCCGTTTTGGTGACCTTGACCAGGATCCATATCTGCGTCCGGGTGATGAAGTGGAAGTTCAGCGTGCGGACCGCCAGGTGACGATCGAAGGTGCTGTGGAACGTCCGGGTACATATCAGCTGGTGGCAGGGGAAGACCTGTTGAGCCTCATATACTATCAGGCTGGCGGACTTACGGATTTCGCGGACCTTGGCCGTGTGGAACTTCACCGTTTTGACGCTGCTGAAAAGACAACTTCGGTGACCTACCTTACAAAGACAGACATCGAAAACAACCTGAAGCTTTTCAATCATGACTGGATCAACATCGTTTCGTCAGAAGATCTTCTTCCCGTAATGTTCATCGAAGGTGCCGTTTCCCAGAACAAGGATCTCGATGACGTCGCCCAGATGAAAAAAATCACCGTGCGTTTTGACTACAACATGAACTATTCCTTCCTCATAAGCCAGTATGCGGAATACTTCAACGAGGTTGCGGATCTTTCAAGCGCCTATGTCATCCGCCGGGGGGAAGTGATTCCTATCGATCTTTCAAAGATTCTCTATGACCGCAGCTACATTTCCGATCTTGCTGTAGAGCCTTACGACATCCTTGAAGTTCCGTTTAAAATGTACTATGTAACGGTAAGCGGCGCTGTACACAATCCTGGCCGTTATCCGTATGTAAAAGACCGAACATGGGATTACTACATAGGGCTTGCAGGCGGTTTTGTCGATGAAAAAAATTCAGGGGATGCCATTGTAATCAGGGACATAAACGGAAAAAAACTCAGCCTCAATGATCCGATAACGCCGGAGACAAACATAAAGGCAAAGGCCAATTCATTTACATACTACTTCGGTCAGTTTGCGCCTGTAGTAACGACCGTGCTTTCCATAATTACCGCAGCACTTTCTATAAAGGCATTGTCGCAATAAAGTCTGTGCGCTGGCCGTCATGGCCAGTGGATTGCCAACATCCGGTGTGGGGATTATACTGAATTGATAGAATCATATCACACTACGCAAGGACGATAATCAATGACAATCATTCCAGTAATCCTTTCAGGTGGCAGCGGAACACGCCTCTGGCCACTTTCTGTTTCAGAATCTCCAAAACAGTTTTTACCTTTGGTCGGTGAAAAAACAATGATTCAGGAAACTCTGCTCCGTTTGAGCGGACTTGAAATCGGCTCTCCCATCATTTCCTGCGGAGAGGGGCACAGATTCCTTGTAGCCCAGCAGATTGGAGAAGTGAGCGACAAAAAACCTTCAATCCTTCTTGAACCTATGGCAAAGAACACAGCTCCTGCCATTGCCGCCGCCTGCTGTGCAGCCATGAAGCAGGATAAGGATGCTGTGGTTGTGGTTCTGCCAAGTGATCATGTCATCAAAAATGTAAAGGCTTTCCAGACTGCCGTAATGACAGCTGCAAATGCTGCCGCAAAAGGTTCCCTTGTCACATTCGGAATAGTTCCGACTTTCCCATCAACCGGTTATGGCTACGTAAAGGCAAGCGGTGTGGAAACTGAAGGTGCTTACACGCTTGAAAAATTTGTTGAAAAACCATGTCTTGAAAAAGCTCAGGAGTATGTCTCAAGCGGTGAATACGCATGGAACAGCGGAATGTTCGTCTTTAAGGCTGGCACTTTCATAGAGGAACTCAAGGTTCATAGTCCTGAAATGGCAAGATTGTCATGTCAGGCATTTGAGAACGCAACTGTTGACGAGGATTTCATTCGCCTTGAAAAAGAAGCTTTTGCTCAGATCAAGGGAGATTCCATCGACTATGCCGTAATGGAAAAAACAAAGCTTGGCAAAATTGTAAAACTTGATGCCGGTTGGGATGACGTGGGGTCCTGGAGTGCCCTCTGGCAGATCAACGAAAAGGACTCAGAAGGCAATGCTGTCAAAGGCGATGCTATTTTGCTTGATACAAAAAATTCCTATTTCAATACAAAGAAAACCATTGCCGCCATTGGCATCGAAAATCTTGTTGTCGTTGAAAGTGACAGTGCAATCCTTGTTTGCAGCAAGGATAAGGTGCAGGACGTAAAGAAAGCCGCCGAGCAGTTCAACTCCCGCAGCTAGGTTTGATTTAATCTCAGTAGTAGGGAGCGACCTTTAATATTTTGGTGTGGACTGCCTTGCGAAACACCCGGCCCGTCCCGGGCCGGGCCATCCCTAGTGCACCCCGCTTTCCGGGGTTCCGCTATCCGCTCA
>CALELJ010000003.1 GCA_937902445.1 uncultured Treponema sp.
TCTATAAAATGGTATCTAAACGACTTTTCAGCCAGGCAAAGGATTCCATGCTTCTGTACGAAGGAATGGAAGCAAGATTCCGCAAGATGATTGGCATTCAATTCGACAGGGAAAGACAGCTGTTCTCAAAGTTCAATTATCTTGAAGGTTCTGCTGAAGACATGAGCGAGTACAACAGTATTCTTCTTTCAGAACCTATCGCAAAGATGCTTTCCGTACATGCAGGTGATTCCATTACTTTTGTCTCAAACCGTGGGGGTCGCGGAATTAATACGGCTCCTCTTGTTGTAAAAGGCATATTCAGGGATTCCAGCATTTTTGGCATGTATACTGTCTATTTCAACATTGATTACGTCAATGAATATCTCAGAGAACCCGAAGACTATGCGGACAGAATCTGTGTCTACTTTCCGGACGGTTCCTATTCCGACAAAAAACTGGTTGGATATCATGAGGCATTGAGCAGGGTTTTGAACATGTTCCCTCTTGTTGACGACAAGGAAAAATTCTACGACATTCTTTACGATACCGGTTTTGATACAGAAACTTATGTTCTTGCAAATATTGAGTCATCCATGAATGAACTCAAGATAATCATTGATGCCATGAAATGGGTTTCTCTCCTTGTTGTGTCAGCCCTTATTGTCATAATCATTGTTGGTGTCAGCAGCACCTACAGGGTTCTTGTCATGAAAAGGATCAATGAAATCGGAATTTACAAGGCCATCGGAATGAACCGGATGAACATTTACAGAATTCTCATTTCTGAAACCTGCTGTCTTATGCTTGCAGGATGTGTTTCTGGATTGATTTTGGCTCTGCTGATGAATTTTGGCCTCAGCTTTTTCAATCTGTCATTTATTCCGGCTTTTGATGTGTTTTTAACAAATGGTTATATATTGCCTGAATTTTCTTTTTCTTCATCTTTTGTGGTTATTGCCATGATTTTTGTAACTACTTTGGCCGGTGTTGTTTTTTCTATTAGAAAAGCAGTGGAAATAACTCCCGTGCAGGCGTTGTCCACAACTGAATGATTTTCGTCCTGATTTACTCTCTTGACGATTGAACCTTAACTATTTGGAGTGTATATATGAAAAGAATTATATTGACTGTTGCAGTTGCCTTGTTCTCAAGCCTTTCGATTTTTGCCATGACGGCCGAGGAAAAACTTCTTAAACTTGCGGAAGACAACACCGCCTTTTATGGAATGGATTTCAAGGCAAATTATTCCATCGTTCAGGATAAACCGGGTCAGGGTAAAAACAATACGGAAGCTACAATGTATCGTCGCGATGATGAAAGCAAGTGGACCATCCTTGTAACTGGACCTGCAAAAGAGAAGGGAAAGGGATACCTTCAGTATGACAATACAATCTGGTTTTTCGATCCTGCTGACAAGAGATTTACCTTTACAAGCGCAAAGGATAAATTTCAGGGGTCCAATGCAAATAATTCTGATTTTACTCCACAGCATTATTATAGTGATTATGGAATTGAAGGCACGGAAAATGTTACTTTGGGAAAGCTGTCATGCGTGTTATTCACTTTGAAGGCAAAGAAGGATGATATTGACTATCCTATGCTGAAATTGTGGGTTACTGATGATGGTCTTGTCAGAAAGAAGCAGGATTACAGTCTTTCAGGCCAGCTCCTCAGAACCACAACCGTTCCGTCGTATCAGATGGTCACTGAAAAGAACAAGACCCTTTATGTTCCGTCAAAAATGCTCATTACGGACAACCTGCGTGGAAAGAAAATAGGTGACAAAATGCAGTATGAGAAAACTCAGATTACGATTACAAACGTTTCTTTTGCATCTCAGGCTGCCACAGTATATACAAAACAGTATCTTGAAATGATGAGTGCAAAATGAAAAAGACTCTGCTGTTGATATTATTCTCTCTGTGCTTCATTGCTTTCTCCCAGGAATCAGAAAATTCAGATGATGATTTTGATTCTATTTTTGAAACTGCGGAAGATATTACGGCAGAGGAAAACGACAAGATAAATGGTGCTCCTGCCCAATCCGAACAGAAGCTGCCTGTATCGATAAAGTTATACGGAAATCTTGATTCTGAAATTGGACTTTGCTTTACCCATCTTTTTGGTGATTTCGGTAAAGACAAGTCCAATAAATATGTTTCTGAATATTTCAATTTTAAAAATGATTTTTCCATGGTTTCCCGTGTGGATGATAATTTTGCCATCCACGGAACTGTAAGGACTGAATTTTTTCCTATTGAATGGGCTAAAGTTCGTGAAATTTATTTCGACTACATGGCAGGTCCATATTTTCTTATATCAGCCGGAAAGAAAATATACAACTGGGGTTATGTAAGAATTTTCAATAATGAAGATGACTATGAAGATGTTGATCAGCGTCTTACTACCAATATTGTAGCAGACAGCGTAAACTGTATTTCAGGTGCAATGACCATTCCGTTTTCGTTTGTTACTTTCACTGCAATAGGTCTGTATAATCCAAGCAATCATACTGAATATACAAAAAACAATCCTCCAAAGATGACAGATGTTTCCTTTGCCAGTTCCCTGGAATTCACTTTCTGGCAGACGAGTCTTAATCTGTTTGGTAGACGAACGGCACCTAGTGAGGTCAGTTTTGACGGTACGACAGGCACGGGTATTACCAATGTTGTAGGATTGGAAGTCAAAAGAACTATTTTCAGTTATGACTGCTATGTACAGAATACGTGCCAGATTGGTGGACTTGACGACAGCATCAAAGGAAATATTTTGACTGCAGGATTTTACAGGATCTGGGATAATGCCGCAGTGAACATAGAAGTCCAGGATGTCTACAGATTTGACGACAAGAATACGACTTTGCGTTTTGCAGCTGACCTTGGATTCCGCCGGATTGGACCAAAGAAGAACCTTAAGCTTGGAATTCAGTGGCGCCATGACAGCACCTTTGATCTTGAAAAGGTCGATTCAAAAAATGTGTATGACAAGAACGAAACCTGCTGGGTGAAGATAGGCCTGATTAAATCAAGGGTTTTCCCTCATGTTGACTGGAAGAATGGTGTTGAAGTCTTCTACGATCCTTACAACTATCCTTATGTCTATAAGGCAAGACTTGGATCCATCATGAAGCTCAAGATAGATTATTGACAGCTGGTGTTTCCGTCATTCAGAAAGAATTTTTCCGTCTGAAATTTTTATTACATGATCCGACATCTCAACAATCTTTGAGTCATGGGTTGAAAAGACAAAGGTCGTTTCAAGTTCCTTGTTCAGTTTTTTCATCAGCTCAAGAATTTGACTTCCGTTTTTAGAGTCAAGGTTTGCAGTAGGTTCGTCAGCCAGAATTATTGGTGCCTTTGTAACCAGGGCACGTGCAATTGCTACACGCTGACGCTGTCCGCCTGAAAGCTCTGATGGTTTGTGGTTTTTCCATGAGGAAAGGCCGACAGTATCGATAAGGTAATCTATCCACTGGGCAAGTTCTTTTTTGCTCATTGTCTCTGATGCGATAGTTGAACCAAGGGTCAATGGAAGCTCTATGTTTTCACGGACGTTAAGAACTGGAATCAGGTTGAATGTCTGGAATATGAAGCCAATGTTCTGACGGCGCAGTACGGTAAGTGCATTGTCCAGTTTTACATTGAGTTTTGTGTTGATTGAAAGTTTTGTATCCTTGTAGATGTCAAGCCCATTGAGCAGGAGAGTTCCGTCTGTAGGAAGATCAATAAGACCGATCATGTTGAGAAGCGTAGATTTACCTGATCCGGAAGGTCCCGAGATGGCTGCAAATTCTCCTTTTTCAATCTTAAAGGAAGCGTTGTCAACAGCTTTTACAACAACTTTGTCCATCTGATAGTTTTTGCAGATATTTCTCAATTCAATCAAGCTCATTCTTTCATTTTAGTTAATCATTGAAAAAAAAGCAATAAAACTATAAAATAACAAAACTTATTAGTATTGTATTTTAATTTTAGGGGATTTATATGTCTGATGTAAGAGTAAGATATGTCAGCTTGCTTCGACATCCATGTCTCCGCAAGCTGATCAGTTTCTGCTGCGCATAAACTGACGGGTTGTATAGCTAAACTGTTAGACGCGACCTCCTGTCGCTACGGCGATGGAATGGTTTTGTTTATATTATATTGTATTTTAATTTTAGGGGATTTATATGTCTGATGTAAGAGTTCGTTATGCTCCATCGCCGACAGGAATGCAGCACATTGGTGGTGTTCGCACTGCGCTTTTTAACTATTTGTATGCCCGTTCACAGGGTGGAAAGTTCATTCTTCGTCTTGAAGATACAGACCGCACACGTTTTGATGAAAAATATGTTCAGAATCTCTATGACACAATGGACTGGCTTGGAATCGATTGGGATGAAGGCGGTTCAAAGGGCGGTGAATACGGTCCTTATGTTCAGTCTGAACGCTTTGAGCTTTACAAGAAATATGCAATGCAGCTCATTGAAAACGGAGAGGCATACTACTGTTTCTGTGATGCTGAACGCCTTGAACGCATCCGTAAGATTCAGACAGAAAACAAGATGGCTCCAGGTTATGACCGCAACTGCCGCCACCTTACTCCTGAAGAAGTAAAGGCAAACCTCGATGCAGGTAAGCCATACGTAATCCGCCTCAAGGTACCTCTTGAAGGAAAGACAAAATTTGCAGACCATCTTCTTGGCGACATTGAATGGAACAACGAAGATATTTCGCCGGATCCAGTACTTCTTAAGAGTGACGGATTCCCTACATATCACCTTGCAAACATCGTAGACGATCACCTCATGAAAGTTTCTCATGTTATGCGCGCTCAGGAATGGATTCCTTCTACTCCATTGCACGTTCAGATGTACCGTTCTTTCGGATGGGAACACCCTGAATTCTGCCATCTTCCAATGGTAAACGGAAGCGACGGAAAGAAACTTTCAAAGCGCCACGGTTCAACATCATTGAATGAATTCCGTGCCCGCGGTTACCTTCCACAGGCAATCGTAAACTATGTTGCACTCCTTGGCTGTTCTTATGATGACGGCCGCGACATGTACACTCTCGAAGAACTCGGTCAGAAGTTCCGCCTTGAACACCTTAACAAGGCTCCTGCTGTTTTTGACTACAAGAAGCTTGAATGGTACAACGGTCAGTATATCCGCGCACTTTCTGATGAAGAACTTTACAAGTGGGTGCTTCCATTCATTACAGGTACAGGTGATGCAACTCTTGAAATCAATCCTGATAATCCACAGCCAAAGCCAAAGGTAGGACCGGAATTCTCTGGAGTTTCCCTTGGTGCAGACGGTGAACCTGTTTGTGTAGACGCTTCAATGAACATGTCTTCTGATGATGTTAAAAAGCAGCTTATGGCTTTGATGCCACTCATCAAGGAAAGACTTCACTTCCTTTCTGACGCTGCAGAAATGGTTCACTTCCTCTTTACAGAACCTGCTGTTCCAGCAAAGGAAAACATCATTCCAAAGAAACTTGATGAAGCAAAGACAAAGGAAGTTCTTGTAAAGGCTAAGGACTATGTTGCAGAAATCTTCGGAATGGAACATGAAGCAGCAGAAGAACTTGCAAAGAAATATGCAGAAGAACTTGGAATAAAGCTTGGTGACTTCATGATGCCTGTCCGCATGGCTGTTACTGGATCAAAGGTTTCGCCACCACTCATCGGTTCAATCTGGATTCTTGGCAAGGAACGTGCCGTTGCCCGTGTTGAAAAGACACTTGCAGCATTCTAGGTGCAGGCAGTTTAAAATTATACGGGAATATTCCTTTACCGGCAGTAAGTTATTTTATCTAAAAAAAATACGGGAAGGAAGGCAGCGACTGACAAAAACATTCGCAAGGCGGAATGATAGTTTCCTTGCCGACTTGCGTGTGTAGCGACGCTAGCTAGCGGTTTTGGCAGTTGCGGAATGACTGGTAGTATTTTTATAGTTTGATTTAGATTCTGTCTGGGGAGGAATATTCCCAAAACAGAAAGACCGCAGTTGGCTTTTGTAGCGCTGCGGTCTTTTTTTACTGGAAATTCTTTTTTTCTTGTTTACTTGTTTTCAACCATTGCTTTTCTGCAAAGGGGAATGAACATTCCACCAACAGCATTACCCAAAGTCATGACCAAAAGATAACCGAAGCTTGAACCATTCCATGAGCTTGCAATGCTGAAATAGAACATGTTTGCGATGCAGTGTTCAAATCCGCTCAAAATGAAAACAATTACAGGAAGGAAAATTGCAAGGAACTTTCCGACTGAGTGCTCGATTTTTTTGTATCCGTCTGCTGCGATGAACATGAGCATTCCGCAGAAAATTGCAAGGATGAAAATGCTTCCTATGCTGTCGTTCATCTTTACCTGACACATGGCGTCTGCTTTTGCTGCGATACCGGCAATGCGGGTAAGGAGAACCAGTTTTGCCATGGTGAATGTTCCGATAAAATTTCCGATCCAGATGAGAGCAACTTCGCCTACGTAGTTCAGCTTGTTTTCTACAATGTAACCAACTTTACCGGTATAAAGGTAAAAACCGAATGTAAGAATGACAAAAAGACCTGTTCCGAAGAGTGAAGCTCCAACTACCTTGCTTTCACAGCTCAGGAAAACAGTTCCGCCGATTCCGATTGCAATTCCAGTAAGAAATGCGCGTACAAGAATGTTGATGATAGATTTCATAGTAATGTCATTATATAAAAATCAATAATATTGTAAAATAGTGTTGCATAAAAAAGTTTAAGATAGTATATTTATGCAAAATTATACAGAAGGAGTGTATATTTATGCATTTTATTGATGGCGGAGTTTGTGCTTCAGATGGTTTCACTGCAAACGGCGTATTGTGTAAGTTCAAGTCTTCAAGAACAACTTACGATCTTGCAATGATCTACTCAGAAAAGCTTTGTACGACAGCAGGACTTTTTACTCAGAACCGCGTTAAGGCAGAAAGCGTAAAACTTACAAAACAGCATATCGCAAACGGTGTAGCTCAGGCAGTAATTGCAAACAGCGGAAATGCAAACTGTTGTACTGGTGCCCAGGGAGCCGCAAATGCACTCCGTATGGCCGAACTGTGTGCCCAGCAGTGTGGAATAAAAACTGAAGATGTCATCGTCTGTCAGACCGGTGTCATCGGTCAGCAGATGGATATAAAGAAAGTTGAGGACAATGTTGCTTCCCTTAAGGCTGGCCTTTCAAAGGAAGGTCACGAAAAGGCAAGGCAGGCAATCATGACAACAGACACCCAGTATAAGGAATGTGCTGTTGAAACAGAAATCGGTGGAAAGAAAGTTCACATCGGTGCCATGTGCAAAGGTTCAGGAATGATCCACATCAATCTTGGAACAATGCTTTCCTTCATGACGACAGACTGTGCCATTTCTTCACAGATGCTTGCAAAAGCCTTGAAGACTTCTGTTGCCGGAACATACAACTGCGTTTCAATCGACGGTGACACTTCTACAAATGATTCCCTCACTATCCTTGCCAATGGAATGGCTGGAAATGCGGAGATCGTTTCAGAAGGAAAGGATTTTGATGCTTTCCTTGAAGCCCTCAATGCAATCAACACTCAGATGGCAAAAAAGATTGCCGCTGACGGTGAGGGTGCTACAAAACTTGTTGAAGTGAATGTCGACGGTGTCAAGGATGTTGAGACTGCACGCGGTCTTGCAAAGGCTGTAATCTGTTCAAACCTTACAAAGGCTGCCATGTTTGGTGCTGATGCAAACTGGGGAAGAATTCTCTGCGCCATGGGATACAGCGGATTTGAATTCACTCCTGAAAAAACCGATGTCTATTTTGAAAGCGGAAATCCTGCGGAAAAGATCATGGTCTTCGAACAGGGTGTTCCATTGAACTTTGATGAAGATCTTGCAAAAAAGATTCTGAGTGAAAAAGAAATAAAGATCAACATCTTCTGCAAGGATGGAGATTCCAAGGGAACTGCATGGGGCTGTGACCTTACATACGATTACGTCAAGATCAACGGTGATTACAGAACTTAAATTCAGGAGATATTAAAATGGCAGATGAAAATACAGTTGGAAAAGCAAATTTAAAGTTGGATAGTGAGACATGGTCCAGTGTTCTTGTTCAGGCTTTGCCTTATTTCAGACACTGGGTTGGAAAAACAGTAGTCGTCAAGTACGGCGGAAATGCCATGCTCAACGAAGACCTTAAGCGCTACGTAATGGAAGACATCGTTCTTCTCAATACAATCGGAATCAAGGTTGTTCTTGTACATGGTGGCGGTCCTGAAATCAATGCCATGCTTGAAAAGGTTGGCAAGGAATCCAAGTTTATCAATGGCCTTCGTTATACCGATGAAGAAACAATGGAAATTGTTCAGATGGTTCTTGCCGGTAAGCTTAACAAGGGAATCGTCGGAATGCTTGTTCAGCAGGGTGGAAAGGCTGTCGGCTTGAGCGGAACTGACGGTGGTCTTATCCGTGCAAAAAAACTTGAAAAAGATGGTGTTGATCTTGGTTTTGTCGGTGAAGTTACACAGATTAATCCTGAAATCATCCAGAGTCTTCTTAATGAAGGTGCAATCCCGGTTGTTTCTACCATCGCCTTGAGCGAGACTGAAGAGAATGTCCGCTATAATATCAACGCTGACACTGCTGCCGCAAAAATTGCAATTGCACTTGAGGCTGAGAAATTTGTTCAGCTTACAAATGTTCCTGGTGTGCTCAAGGATGTAAACGATCCTTCAAGCCTCATCCAGCGCATTCATATCGATGATGTGGACAAGTATTTCAAAGACGGAACAATCTCCGGCGGAATGATTCCAAAAATCGAATGCTGTATGCTTGCAAGAAATGGCGGTGTTCCACGAACACACATCATTGATGGACGTGTTCCGCATTCGTTGCTTATTGAAATGTTCAGTGACCGAGGAATCGGTACAATGATTTATTAGTTGAAAAAGCCATCCTT
>CALELJ010000004.1 GCA_937902445.1 uncultured Treponema sp.
TATGACAAATCTAACGTCCTTGTAGAAAGTATTGATACATTATCAGATGATGTCATCCATTTACATGCTGGCAAGGAAATATCAGTTGCTTCAACTAAAGCATATGTTGCTCAAGTTGTTACATTCTCAATTCTTGCAAGAGCAGTAAGTGCAAAAAAGACAAACTTAAAGACAAATCTCAACAATTTAGCTCTTGCGATTTTACGGCATCGGTTATAAAATAAAAAAGTTATAGTTACATACCTCAAAAAGTTGGGCTGCAGGGAAACCTGTGGCCCGTTTTTCTTTAAGTGACAAGAAAAAAAATCAATTATATCGTATAATTTCTTCATAATGAAAATTGATGAATCCCGCCTGAAACAGTTTCCTGTTTTCAGTTATATAGATGATATTTGCTGTACTTTGAAAAACTCCAAAGGCCGCTGTCTTGTAATGACCGCTGAAACCGGAGCCGGAAAGTCCACTGTTTTTCCAATAGGTCTGCTTGAAAATTTCGACGGAAAAATAATCATGACTGAGCCCAGACGACTTAGTGTTCTTGGGACTGCGGAAAGAATTTCAGATTTGCTTGGCGAAGAAAGCGGGGAAACCTGCGGATATAGAATTCATCTTGAAAATAAGGTATCCAGGGCTACAAGGCTTGAAGTTGTAACTGAAGCAGTTCTTGTCCGGATGCTCCAGGATGACATGGCTCTTGAAAACTTCAATATCGTTGTCCTTGATGAATTTCATGAACGTTCAGTTTCCCTTGATCTTATTTCTTCCTTTATCAAGGAAGCCCTGGAACTTAGGGATGATCTTTTTGTCGTCATAATGAGTGCGACTATTGATGCGGAACGGATTGCCTCTTATTTTAACAATGCTGAAATTATTGAAATTCCTAGTCGTACATATCCTGTTGAAATCGAATATAAACCCAATGTTGGGATAGAATCTGCCGTCATTGAAGCTTTCAATGAAAGTTCAGATGGGGATGTCCTTGTTTTTTTGCCGGGAATTTTTGAAATCCGTAAATGTGCAGATAATCTTCGGAAACATTACGGCGATGACAGTTCCATCGAGATTCTAATGCTTCATTCCTCCATATCCATGGAAGATCAGAAAAAGGTCTTGAAGGAAACTGATGCAGGTGTACGCAGGATCATAGTGTCTTCTGCAATTGCCGAAACTTCCTTGACTGTACCTGGCGTAACATGTGTAGTTGACAGTGGACTTTGCCGTATGAATGTATTTAATCCCAATGCGGGTATGGAAAAGCTTGTAACCGTCAATGAAAGTGAATTTTCTGCCGCACAAAGATCAGGTCGTGCCGGTCGTACCCGGAAGGGAAAGTGCATCCGGTTATGGAGCAGGAATGACGTAAGGCAGAAGGAGGTTGTTCCTGAAATCTTAAGGACGGAACTTTCATCATTTGTTCTTGAATGTGCTGAACGGGGTGAAATAAATCTTTCGAAACTTGATTTTATTGATAAACCATCCCAGGCCTTCTGGAACGAAAGTATTTTTCTTCTTGAAAAAACTGCAATGATAGAAAACTCCCGGATTACAGAAAAAGGACGGTGTGCCTTGAAACTTGGTATGGACATAAGGCTTGCCGGTGTAATGCTTGCGGCAAGAGGAAATCCACATCTCATGGAATACGCAAGACAGCTTTACTATGACTATGGAAATTACAGCAATGTTTCAGATTCAATGAAAAAGAAAGCCTGGGATGATGTTTTGCACCGCCTTGAAAAAATGAATTTTGGCAGCCACAAAAAGATAGAAGATACAAGCATGCTTCTTCTTGAAGGCTATGCAGACCGCCTTGCATTAAGACTGTCACCGCCTGGGGAATTGAAAGCTGAATATCAGTTTACAAATGGAAGAAAGGCATTCCTTCACAACAGTGTCAAAACAGATGCCAGCTGGATAGTTGCCCTCGAAGCTGATGCCGGTACAAGCAGTGCCTTGATCTACAGGGCAGAGAAAACAGGCGGAACCCAGTTTGACTCCTGGCTTGACGCAAATGCAGAAACAAAGACTGAAAGCTTTTTCATGGATGGTAAACTTTGCAAGGAAGAACAGAAAGTCCTTGGGCGGATTGTTCTTTCATCAAAAAAACTGGCACCTGCACCTGAGGATCTTCTGTCTGCATGGAAGAATGAAGTTTCACGTAAAGGTTTTGATGCATTGCCGATGGATGAAAACTGCAGAAAGTTTCTTCTTCGTGTTGAATATTACAGGCAGCAGAAAAATCTTGCCGGAAACATTTATGATCAGCTGGGAGAGAACCTTGAGGAATGGCTTGGACCTTTCATGAACGGTGTGAAAAAACTGGATGGGAAAACCGTCTATGATGGTCTGTTCTGGTATCTTGAGGGATCTGAAATCGAAAGGGAAGTGCCTGCCGTACTTGAGTTTCCAAACGGGAAAAAATTCAAGGTCACATATGAGAGAAACGAAAAAATCAGGCCGGTCGTTGAAGTAATCATTCAAAGGGTTTTCGGGTGTTTTAAAACTCCTGAGATAATGGGACAGAAGGTTCTGTTGAAACTTTTGTCACCGGCATCACGTCCTTTGCAGATTACAGATGACCTTGAAAATTTCTGGACTACAAGCTGGCCTGAAATCTGCAAGGAGATGAAAGGTCGATATCCTAAACACAACTGGGACTATAGGGTAGTTGAAAATTGAAAGATGAAAGTTGAATTTCAACTAAAAAATTAATAGATGAATCAAATGTAAAATCAAGAGGGAAGGTTGAGGATGGCTAAAACATTCAAAGCCCGGAAAGATAGTTTCCTTGCCGGGCTTTGCATGTAGCGACGATATTTAGCGGTTTAGCCATTCTCAGACCTGACCGGTAGATTTTATATTTTGTTATAGGTTGGCTACGAGCCAGCTTTTGAAGCTTTCATAGTCTTTTTCCATTGGAATTGCATTGTCCGGAAGAGCCATAACCTTTTCAAGGCGTTCAGGCATGTTTGGTTCGCGGCCGATTGCATTGACTACAGTCTGGCCGAATTTTGCAGGATGTGCTGTCTCAAGAAGAATTGCGGCAGCCTGCTTGTTTACAACCTTGTCTGCCCATGCAGGAATGTTTGCTGTAAGTCCAGGCTTTGTATAGTCTCCCTTTTCTCCCTTAACAAGCTTTTCCATTTCTCCGCCACGGATATCGTTCCATGCCTTCCATGCAACTGCACCGTGTGGGTCGATGATGTATCCAGTTTTTTCATGGCACTGCTTGATTCCGTCGATTGTACCGGCATCATCTGTCCAGTAAGAAGCAAACATAGAGCGAACTTCATCAAGGGAGTAGAGTGCCTTGATTCTTTCGTAGTTGCTTGGTGCACCAACATCCATTGCGTTGCTGAGTGTAGCAACTGAAGGACGTGCGTTGTATTCACCAGTAGCGATCCAGTCAGGAACAGTGCGGTTTGCGTTTGTAGCTGCAACAAAACCTGTGATTGGTGCTCCCATTTCCTTTGCGATGAGGCCAGAAGTAAGGTTTCCGAAGTTTCCGCTTGGGCATACTGCGATGATTGCAGGATCCTTGATCTGTGAATCACGTGGAATTCTGTTCTTTACAACGATTGAAGAATACATGTAGTAGAATGCCTGTGGAAGAAGGCGTGAAATGTTGATTGAGTTTGCAGAAGAAAGACGGAACTTTTCACGCAGGTCCTTGTCTACAAATGCCTTCTTTACGAGAGCCTGGCAGTCGTCGAATGTTCCCTTTACCTTGAGGGCGCGGACATTGCCTGTGAATGTGGAAAGCTGCTTTTCCTGAAGCGGAGAAATCTTTCCATCAGGATAGAGAATTGTAACGTCGATTCCAGGTACATTGTGGAATGCAGATCCTACAGCTGAACCTGTATCGCCTGAAGTTGCTACCAGAATGTGGAGGTTGTCTTTTTCGCCACGGTTGAAATATGACATGGTGCGTGCCATGAAACGTGCACCAAAGTCCTTGAATGCGCATGTTGGTCCGTGGAAAAGTTCAAGAACATATGTGGTTGGGTCGATAGGTACTACCTGAGAAGTAAATGGGTAGCAGTCAGAAATGATTGCTTCAAGGTCGCTGTCCGGAATTTCATCCTTTACGTAAGGTTTTGCCATTTCAAAAGCAACATCCCTGAATGATGGATCCGTATTTCTGTCTGTAAATGAAGGATCAAGTTTTGGAAATTCAACTGGAATGTAAAGTCCGCCTGTTGCGGCATTCATACCATTCAATACTGCTGTTCTGAAGTTTACCTTTACTGAACTGTCTCTTGTGTCTGTATAGATCATTTTTTTACTTCCTGAATTGTAATTGGATAAGTTAGAATAGCAAATAATTCAACTTGTATCAATAAAAGATCAATATATAGAAAGCGGAAAGGGAAAGATTGTAGACGGAATGGGCTGCGGCACCCGGCAGTACTGATGAGGTTTTCCTGTAGCACAGGCGCAGAATGGTTCCGCAGAGAAAAGAATTTACTACGGAAATCCAGCCCTGGTATCTGTGGGCCAAAGCGAAAAGCAAAAGGGCAAGGAATTCAGTTCCGTAGAAAATGATTTTCTTTTTGATTCTGTCTCCGGCAATGAGGGCCATGAATTCCGGCAGAAACTGTCTGTAAATCACTTCTTCGTAAAAAGCACCGCAAAGAACTGTAAAGACCATGAACAGGATGGAAAGGGGGCCATTGATTTCCGGCATGAAATTCTGGGACTTCAAGTCAGAATCCGGAAATAAAAGTTCAATGGATTGCATCACCGCGAAGATGATCATAAGGATTCCAAGTGTGATGGTTCCGTGGAAAAGAAATTTAAAGATTTTTGCATTGTTTTTTTCTGCAGGCTTGAGTTTATGGAATTGAAAAAAAAGAACCAGAGAAATCAGCAGCTGGTATAGCATAGCGGCGTTAAAAGTTCCGGCTTTGGACAGACCTGTGCCTTCTGATACAAATACAGGCGGAACTGCAAGAAACGCAAGCACCAGGAGAAATTCAATTAGAATATATCTTTTTTTCACAAGTAATGTTATAATTCATTTATTGATTTTATTCCATTAGTATGTAATTTAGTCATTGAGGTTAAAAAAGTGCCAGTATTGATTTCCGCTATTGTAATTTTGATTTTCTCCTATGCTTTGTATCGCGGATATATGGGATCTAAAAGCAAGCTCAGTTTTTTTGCCCAGGGCTTTGATTATGGTTTCAAGAGAAAGGACATTTCCGTTTTGTGGAAACTTGCAAGCCAGTGTGAAATTGAGGAACCTCTGGATCTGTATGTCTCGGAAAATGCGGTTAACAAATGCATTGCAAAAGTAATTGATGATGCAAGGGCTAAGGGGGAACTGAACTCCTATCCCGTTCAGGTTTTTCTTGACAAACTGTACAGATTCAAAACCAGGGTTGTTCTTGACCTGGACAACAAGAGAGGACTTGAGTCCACAAAGTCCCTTGATGTAGGGCAGAAGCTCAGCATCATTTTCAAGGGACATGGTGTTTTTTATTCTCACGTCATAAACAACGGCCGCGAGCTTATCATTTCATTGCCTGTTCAGGTAAACAAGATTACAAGAAAGATTGAATCCATGCCTGGTGAGGACTGGGAAGGCAAAACCATTTCCGTCTATTTCTGGAGAAAGAACGACGCAGGCTATGCCTTTGACACTGAAGTTTTTGGATCAGGAATCTTTAGAAGCGACAAGGCTCTTTACCTTAAGCACAGCTACAAACTTGACCGTGCCCAGAAAAGACAGTCCATCCGTGTTCCCTGTGAAATCTATGCACAGATGTACATCATCAAGGATGAGGTCATCGACTATGAGAAGATTGAGACCGATCTTGGATATAAATGTCTCCTTGAGGATTTAAGTGAAGACGGTGCCATGATCCGAATTGGCGGCATGGGAAAAAACAATGTTCAGATAAAGATTCAGTTTGAGCTCAATGAAATGCTGATCATCATGTTTGGTGTCATACGTGCAGTTGAATTCAATGAGACACTGAACCAGTCAAGACTTCATTTTGAATGTACGCATATTGAGCAGGGCATGAGAAATGCTGTCCTTTCCTACGTCTATAAGGTAATTCCTCAGGAACAGAAGGATATCAACGAGGCTATTGCCCAGGCTGAATCATTCCAGAACGAAGATTCCGATGCCCCCCAGTCAAATGGAGACTCTGCTGTTTCAATGGCCAGGGAAAATGCCGCAGCTCTGGCATCAGATGGATCAATTTCAAATTCGACAATTGGAAAAATAGTGCTTCCAGAGGATGATGAAGATAATGAACCGTCACCTGAGATGGTGAATATTTCCAGCAAGGGACATGTCAGTTCAGAAAATTCTTTTGCTTCGGAAATAGGTTCTTTGCCAAAAATGTGAGGATGTGAGTATATGAAAAAAATTGTTGTTTTATTTTGCAGTGCCCTTATTTCTGTCTTTGCCTTTGCTGCTGAAAAAAATCCATTGCTTTCTGAGTTCTACAAAGGGAATTTGCAGAACAAAATCACTGTCGTCAGTAAGGCTGCTTCTTCGGGAAATTCACAGGTCATTCTAAAGGCCCTTGATTTCCTTGTTTTTGCTTATGACAGCCTTGGTGATGATGCTGAATTTGAATCGCTGGCGGAAACTGTAATTAAATCCCTGACTCCCAAAGTTTTTGAAGGAATTGAAAAAAACATCAGCGGCCAGTTGTTCCAGCTGTTCAAGATATCTTCTGGAAACAAAATTAAGATTGCCGTGATTGATTCCTTTTATTCACTGCCAGGTTCAGATGCCGTTACATTGATAAATGATTATTTTTACCGCCAGATGCAGAACAGGGGCAAGTTTGATGAAAGCGTTTCAAAAAGCGTTGAGTTCATGGGCATCAAGGGAAATTCCGCTTCCTTCAACAGACTTTTCATAGCTGACATTCTTGAGATCTGGCCTGAACAAAGCAGTTTTATTTCTGAAAACTATGCAAAACTTGCTGAAGAAAACCGCAGGGAAATCCTTCAGATGATTGTAAGCGTTCCGGCGGATAAAAAAATCCTGATTCTAAAAAAATTAAATGAAAATGATAAAATTTCAAAAAAAATCAGGGGTGAATGTGCAGAAAATGTATTGTCTTCCATTATAAATAAAGAGGAAGGTAATTCAAAAGACAGCAGGGAAGACCTTATAACACTGGAACTTCTTTGTCTTGATACAATCGCACAGTCAAAGTGGACCCGTGCATCAAGTCTTTCGACAAAATGTTTTGACCGTATACGGTACGAGTATGAGCAGAATCTCTTATCTACTGAACAGTTTACCGGTGCCATCGGAAATATTGCTTCAGTGGCTGCGTCGGATACTGTCCTTGTGCTCTCGTCATACCTGGATTATCTTAACAAGTGCGCTGAAAATGGTCAGACACCTGTTAAGGACGTTGTCCTTTCCGTAATCAACAGTCTCGGAGATTTGGGAGACAACAGGGCCTTCGATTTCATCTATGCAGCGACATCATTGGATTATCCTGAAGAGATAGTCGAGGCCGCCAAGTCTGCCATAAAAAAACTCAAGTGGTAGAAAAATTAAGGGAAAGATTTTTTAATCCATTTTTCATTGCATCATTGTTTTTTGCAGTGGTGGTTTACGGTGGCTTTTTGCCATTGAAAGAAAGAAAATCATATTCAGGTGTAGTGCCTTACGGGAAGATTTTTTCTGTCTCGGGGAAGGTGAGTTCAAATCCTGTATTGAATTCCTCGGGCCGGTATTATTCTTTTCGCCTTGATCTTGAAAGGGTAGAAGGTGAAGTCGATGGAACTGCAATTTCCTCAGATGCAGCTGGTACCATCAATTGTCTTTTAAAAAGTGAGATAGTCGAAGCAATTTATCCGGGAAAACTTTATTCAAGTCATGGTGCCGGTATTCTTGTGGAAAATGGAGAAAAAATAGTTTTCCATGGCAGACCGGCCGGGGATTTTTTCATCTGCAATCAGGCGGAACAGCTGCAGCCACCTTCAACAGCTGTCGGAAAGCTTAGTCATTTCAGGGCTCTATGCAGGCTTCAGTTCAAAAGGCTGATGTACGGCTGGAAAGATGCAGGTGGATTTGTGCTTGCACTTCTTTCCGGTTCCAGGGAATATACGGATAAAAAACTTTCTGATGACTTCAGGAGATCCGGGCTTTCTCATATACTTGCCTTGAGTGGAATGCACCTTTCTTTTTTTTCAGCTTTATCCTCCGGCTTGTTTTCAAAAATATTCGGAAAGAAATTTTCTTCGTTGGTTCAGCTGGTGGGAATTCTTGCTTTTGTGTGGTTTGCAGGTCTTTCACCATCGCTGCTTAGGGCACTGCTTTGTGCACTTATCATGATGCTGTGTAAATCCGTTTTTTCACTGAACGCAGACAACTTCATCATTTTGTGTTCCGTATTTCTTCTGCATTGCTTTATAGCGCCCCGGGACATGTTTTCCGCGGCCTTCCTTCTTTCATATGCTGCACTTGCAGGTATACTCTTGTTTTCCGATATCCTTGACTGCAGGCTTGGATCCATTGTTCCACACTCCATCTCATCTTCTTTAGCGGCCTCAATTTCCGCCCAGACTGCTACAAGCCCCATAAGTCTTTTGCTTTTCAGGACTTTGACCCCAGGCGGAATAATTGCAAGCCTTGCTGTTTCTCCCCTGGTTAACCTGTTCATGACTCTTTCAGTATTTTCCATATGCATTTGTCTTGCAATGCCTTTTCTATCACCTGTCTTTTGCTTTATAATGAATGTCATATATAAAATCATCAGTTTTCTGGCAGGCATGTTTTCATACATTCCTCCTGTCGTATTTTAAGGATATTTTTATGGAACACCCTGATTACAATTCACCTGTGCAGCTGAAGGCATTTCTTGATGAACATGGATTTGCAATGCAAAAAAAGTTCGGACAGAATTTCATGATCAATGGTGATGCAAGAACGAAAATAGTTGACGTACTTGACCCAAAGGAAGGTGAGCTCATCTGGGAAGTTGGTCCAGGTCTTGGCTGCATGACGGAAGAAATCATGGATCGTGGGGCTGTGCTCAATGCTTTTGAAATTGACAAGGGCTTCATAGGTCTTCTCCATGGTTTTTTTGAGGAACAGGAAAAGAAGGGACAGTTCAGCATTACGGAAGGTGATGTCCTTAAGACATGGAAAAAGAAGTTTCATGAATCTGAAAAAATTCCGGCCAAACTTTTTGGAAATTTGCCGTATAATATTGCCGCAACTTTCATAGCTGACACCATTACGGAAGGTCTTCTATTTGAAAAATGTGTTTTTACAGTTCAGAAGGAAGTTACCGAGAGAATTGCAGCAGCCCCTGGAACTGAAAACTATTCCGCATTCAGCGTTCTGTGCCAGTGGCAGTATGATGTGAAAAAAGGCATTGTTCTTTCCAGTGCAAATTTCTGGCCTCGTCCAAATGTTGCTTCTCAGGCGGTTTCTCTTTTAAGAAAGGAAGTTCCGGTTGAATGCAGCGACAACAGGCTTTTTGTAAAGGTCGTTCATGCCTTGTTTGCCGCAAGAAGAAAGACCTTGCTGAACAATATAAAGCCTCTTTTGCTAAAAGGCATGGATGCTGATGAAATTTTTGATAAGGCTGGAATAAGCAAATCTGAACGTGCAGAAAATCTTACAGTAGAGCAGTTTGCACGGATTACCGATGTGTTGTCTGAAAGTCTTCGTTCTGCTAAAATCTAATCATGAGTGAAGTTGCAGTTGCTGAAAACCTGAATGAAATACTCAGCCAGATAGATGAGGCTGAAAAAAAATCCGGCCGTCCCAAAGGAAGCGTAAAGCTTTGCGCCGTCAGCAAATTTCATCCTGTGGAATCTGTCATTTCCGCCATGAATGCAGGACAGGTACTTTTTGGAGAAAACCGTGTACAGGAAGCCTATGAAAAATTTACTTCACTGGGCGACAGGAATTTTGAGCTTCATATCATAGGACAGCTTCAGAGCAATAAAGTAAAAAAGGCTGTTGAAGTTGCTTCATGCATCCAGTCCGTTGACAGGGAAAGTTTGCTTGAAGAAATTGAAAAACAGGCCTCAAAAATCAATAAGACAATAAAAATTTTCTTTGAGGTGCACACGGGTGAAGACAGCAAAAGTGGTTATGCCGACAAGGAAGCACTTTATGATTCCGCCCGAAATTGTGCAGATGGTCTTTATCCTCACATAATTCCCTGTGGCTTGATGACAATGGCTCCCTTTACTGATGATGAATCCCTTATCAGGAAATCTTTTTCTGCATTGAGAAAACTACGTGATGAGATGAATGTGGATTTTCCTCAGCTGCCGGTTAAAGAACTCAGCATGGGTATGAGCGGTGATTTTAAAATCGCCATTGAAGAGGGAAGCACCATGGTCAGAGTAGGGACTGCAATTTTTGGAGAAAGAGATTACAGCAAAAAATGAAAAATATTTTAAGTTTTCTTCTGGCATTTATCATAGTCTCGGTTTCTGCACCTCAGCGTGCCTATTGCGCCGGCAGTGAAGAGCCTGTTCCATATGAAGATTCTGAATTTCCTCAGTGGGCCCTGGATCTAAGAAGGTTTGAGGTCATTTCTCTTGGTTCCGTGCCTTTTGCCATGATTGGCGTTACCCTTATTTATGGTGCCATAGAAATCAACCGTGGTAACAGAAGTTCAATGCCAAATCCATTGAATCCAGGTGATTTTGGAGAATATGGGCAGCTTAAGGTTCTTGGCTTGACTTTGCTTACCGGCGTCTGCATTGCAACAATTGACTTTACTGCCAATAAAATAAAAAAACACAGACAAAGAAAAGTGATGGAAAAAATCAATGCATCCAGACAGGTCGACATCATACCTCTTTATGAAAACAGTGTTGAAACAGAGATTGTTGAAGACGAAAACAACTTGACGGATGATGACGGAACCCAATGATGGCTTATTTTTCAAATACCGTTCCACCAACATATAATAAATCCGACCGCCTTGATAAATATATTGCAAGTCTGTCCAACGGAATGAACCGGAGCAAGCTTAAAAGCGGTGTCGTCAGCATTCTTGTTAATGGTAAAAAGCAGAAAATTTCCTATAAGGTCCGCCCGGGAGATAAAATCGACATCCAGTGGGAAGAAAACATACCCGATAATATTGAGCCCCAGGATATTCCTCTGGACATTATCTATGAAGACGACAATGTCTGTGTCGTAAATAAAGCCCAGGGAATGGTTACCCATCCTGCCTGCGGCAACTGGGATGGTACTCTTGTCAATGCGCTGCTTTTCCATTGGGGCAGGGAGTCAATAAAAGAGATTAAGGAAGACGGAGCTTGTGCCAGTGTGATTCTGGCAAACAGAAGGCCCGGCATTGTCCATAGACTTGATAAGGAAACATCAGGAATAATCATTACCGCCAAGAACAGGGATACTGAAGAGTACCTTGCAGCCTTGTTCCGGAATCATAAAAAAATCATGAAGGAATATATCGCCATATGCATGGGGCGTCCTCAGCATCAGCATGGCGTTGTAAAGACTCAGATCATCAGGGATCCAAGGGACAGAAAAAAGTTCCGTGCGGCTTTGGATACAGATGAAGGAAAATATGCTGAGACACACTACAGCTGCATTGCATGTTATGGTGAGTACTCGCTTATGAGACTGAGGATTGTTACTGGCCGTACCCATCAGATCAGAGTACATATGAAATTCCTTAATTGTCCAATTCTTGGAGACGGAGTGTATGCAAGGCAGGACAGGAAATTCCCAAATGCAACTCTCATGCTCAACGCCCATAAGCTTGTCATAAGATTACCGGGAAAAAATGAACCTTCAGTTTTTTCAGCTCCAACACCACAGCGTTTCCTTGAGGTAATGAAAGTACTTCACAGGGATTTCGATAAGGTGATTTTACCTAAGGACAGATGAATGACGGAACTCTATGATAAAATTAAAGTCATTCATTCTCCGACAGAGAGCGAACCTTTTGCAATTCTCGATAAGCCAAGAGGACTTCCAAGTGCTCCGCTTAAGGAAGGAGATCAGTCTGCCTTGACCTGGGCCTTGCAGAATTTTCCTGAGATAAAAAATGTGGCTGGGAAAAAAACGGTTGAATATGGACTTGTCCACAGAATAGATACTGAGACCAGGGGACTTCTTCTCATCGCATGCAGTCAGGCTTTTTATGATGAAATAATCACCGAGCAGACTAACGGTCGTTTCATCAAATCCTATGTGGCTGAATGCCGTGAAATAAAAGAAGAAAGTCTTCCGGAAGGGTTTACGAACGTTAGTTGTGATATAAAAAATCTATTGGGTGGTATAAAAAATCATACAGCTGGCAGGATTACCCTTGCGCTGACTTCAAGATTCAGGCCATTTGGCTTAAAAAACAGGGAAGTCAGGCCGGTGTCAGAAAGTTCCGGGAAAGCCGCCTTGAAAAAAGCGTCGGAAAAAAAATACAGCACTAAAATTTTTCTTGAGAGGACTGAAGACGGAACTGTAAAGGCCACCTGCACAATCGCTGAAGGTTATAGGCATCAGGTCAGGTGTCATCTTGCCTGGATAGGTTTTCCTGTAAAAAATGACGGACTGTACGATCCACATGCATCTGACGGGGAAGAATTTTCATTTACCGCCGTTTCCCTTGAATTCCTTGGAATGAAATTCAGCCTTGTGTGATGGTGAGAATTCCTTCTGTTTTTGATTGATTCCTTTATTGAAAAAAAAGCCCCGATGGAATATTATATCTTTCAAACATTTATATTGAGGTTTATATAAAATGGCAGAAGAAAACAATGAATTTGATCCAAATAAGACTTTTGAAGCCGCTGTTGAACGTTCAAAGGCTCTTGAAGCAGATATTGCAGTAAATCCAAAAAAATATCGTGTGCTTACAGGCGACAGACCTACAGGACGTCTCCATATCGGTCATTATTTTGGATCCCTCCAGAATCGTGTACGCATCTCAAAAATGGGTGTTCCTACAATGATTCTCATTGCAGACTATCAGGTTCTTACTGACCATGATGCTTTTGATAAAATCAGCCAGAATACAAAGCAGCTTGTAATTGACTATCTTGCTGCCGGTATCGAACCTGGTGATGACGTTATCATCTACCCACATTCATATATTCCTGAATGCAACCAGCTTATGCTTCCGTTCATGACATTGGTAAGCAATTCCGAGCTTAGCCGCAACCCGACAGTCAAGGAAGAAATTCAGAGTGCCGGCCTTACAAACGTAAATGCGGGCATGTACACATATCCGATTCATCAGGCTTGTGATATTCTTTTCTGCAAGGGAAACGTCGTTCCTGTTGGAAAAGACCAGCTTCCTCATATTGAACTTACACGCAACATTGCAAAATCTTTCAATAAGAAATTCTGCAAGGGACGTGACCCGATCTTCCCGTTGCCACAGGCACTTTTGTCAAAGACTCCAAGCATTATGGGGCTTGACGGCAACCAGAAAATGTCAAAGAGCCGCAACAACGCCATCTTCCTCTGCAATACTGAGGATGAGACTGCAGCCCTCATTAAAAAAGCA
>CALELJ010000005.1 GCA_937902445.1 uncultured Treponema sp.
AAACTGAAACTTTCTGATATGGATAGCGGAAAACATCGGTTCACGAACCTTATCTATTCATGGGATGTCATTCCACTGTTCAAGTGGGATAAGGATTATACGGTTTTGTCCTATTCCAACGGATTCGGCATTGGAGCTTTGTTTGCAAAAAAATATGGCGGTGCAGATTTTATCTATGATTTCATGCACAAGTTGAACTATAGTGAATACCGCTACAGCGACTATTGGGATTTTTTTGATACCATCAAGGTACATAATCCGGATCTTACGGAAGAATCTCTCTTTCTTGATTTTTGCACGGAGCTTTGTACAGGCGGAACTTATAATACCGACGTACACTCGACGGAACACATCATGAACGGTTATGACTATCCGATGACAAAATTTGATTTTAAAAACTACAGCGTAAGTTTTGGCAAGCAGGTCTATACCGGCCCGATCTACACGACTCTTGAAGGCGATACAAAGGAATTCCCGTGGGCCAAGGTAGATGTTTCCAAAATCACAAAAATAACCGGCGATTCCGAGACTGTCGATTTCTACGGAACTTCAGAAGACGGCTTGAAAGAGTACATAATCGTGGTGAAATGAAATTGAATTCTGATTTGAAATAATGAATCATTTCATCTTTTTGAATGTGTAGATGAAATATGGAATCAGGACTAGGTCGGCACCGATCCAGGCCAGAACTTCAGCGTAAAGGATTCCATTGGATCCGATGAAAATCGGAAGGATTAATGCGCTTCCTGTGCGCATTACAAATTCCATGATGCCGGAAACCATAGGAATGAAAGTATTGCCAAGCCCCTGGATTACGCTGCGGGTGAGCCACAATAAATAAAGAATCGGAAGGAACATGCTCATGAGCCTTAGATATCTGTAGGCAATTTCCATGACCTGTGCTCCATCTGCATCTCCCGGCGAAACAAATACAGTGAGTACAGTTTTCCCGAATATCACCATGATCGTGGCAATTGCAACTGAACATGAAAGACTCAATGCCATTCCGCTTTTTGTTCCGGCTTTGATTCTTCCGTAAAGTTTGGCTCCGTGATTCTGACCTGCAAAAGTCATGAGCGCGAAACCAAATGATGTTGCCGCAATGTCCAGAAGTCCGTAAAGTTTTGTGACGGCGACATAAGCTGCGATGAAAGTGACGCCAAAGGAATTAACGACGAATTCAACGATCATTCCGCCTACTGCAATTATCGATCCCTGGACTGCAAGGGGAAGACCAAGCATGTAAAGTTTTTTGCTTAAAGCCACGTCAGGCTGAAGATCCGATTTTGCGATTCTGACCTGTGGAATTTTTGCAAGGTTAAGGAAACAGAAAATCGATGCGAAAATCTGTGCGATCAAGGTAGCGATGGCGGCACCTGCGATTCCCCATTTGAAGACGAGAACAAAAATCAGATCAAGGGCAATGTTGATGACTGAAGAAACGACGACTGCATGAAGTGGAGTCTTGCTGTTTCCAAGGGAGCGCAAAAGGCCTGCGAGAAGATTGTATGCAAAGATTACCGGAAGCCCTGCGAAAAGAATGTTGATGTAAAGTGTTGAAAGGGGAAGAATTTCCTGCGGTGTATGTAGCAGCAGGAGAATCGGTTTTGATGTAAAGATTCCCGCGGCAAGGAGGATGATTGAAGTTATGACTGAAAGCACGATTGAATTGCCGACAACTTTTTTGAGGCTTTTTGTGTCTCCTGCACCAAAGTCCTGGGCCATCTTGATGCTGAAACCCTGGGTAATGCCCTGGACCATTCCGTATAGAAGCCAGATGAGATATTCGACGGCACCCAGGGCAGCCAGAGCCTGAACGCCAAGGTATTTTCCTACAATGGCGGTATCAAAAAAAGTGTACATAAGCTGGAACACGTTTCCGGCAACAAGGGGCAGTGCGAATTTAATCAGAATCGGAAGTGTTTTTCCTTCCGTCATGTTTTTTGTGTTTTCTTTCATAATAAATTCCACCCGAAAAGACAGAGTATCTTTTTCACGATCAGGATAAAACCAATGTTCTGCCTTTAAAGATTCTTGAACCACATGCGCTTGATGAATCACAACAATCAAACGTTCTGACTTGAAAGGGGTTGTTTTTAAATTTT
>CALELJ010000006.1 GCA_937902445.1 uncultured Treponema sp.
CAGAAAAAGTCAGGTAAAAACCCGACTAGTCCGGAGAACTGACGCTAAGCAATACCAAACGCTCTGTCCTTTTTGCCTGAGATATCGGCTCTAATAGCCTTAACCCTTCGGCGCCCCACTCCATCGTGAGAACTCTCCAGAGAATCTGAAAACTGCAACGCAGCACATCAGATTTTTCAATGATAAACATTAATATAAAAAAAATCAATGTATTTAATTCATTTATAGAAGAGTTCTTGTAAAAAGCAGACACGGCCATATGTTCAAGTTGTTTTTTAGATTGAAAATATCTATAATAAGCAAACTTTTATTTTGACGGTTGAGGTAACATTATGATTAAACTTTGGGAAACAGGAGCATTCCTTGAAAACGGGAAGCTTGTTCCACAGGCTGAATTCAAAGGTGCTGCAAAAGAAGACGCAGCAAAAAACACGATGGCTTATTCCATCCTCCAGAAACACAACACTTCAGGAGACGCTGCAAAGCTTAAGATTAAGTTCGACAAGATCACATCACACGACATCACTTATGTTGGAATCATTCAGACAGCACGCGCATCAGGTCTTGAAAAGTTTCCTCTTCCATATGTCCTTACAAACTGCCACAACTCACTCTGCGCAGTAGGCGGAACAATCAACGACGACGATCACATGTTCGGTTTGACATGTGCACAGAAATACGGCGGAATCTATGTTCCACCACATCAGGCTGTCATCCACCAGTACGCACGCGAAATGATGGCAACCTGCGGCGGCATGATCCTCGGTTCAGACAGCCACACACGCTACGGTGCACTCGGTACAATGGCAATCGGTGAAGGCGGCGGAGAACTTGCAAAGCAGCTTCTTGGAAAGACATACGACGTAAACATGCCTGGTGTTGTTGCAGTATACATGACAGGAACTCCTCGTCCGGGCGTTGGTCCACAGGACGTTGCAATCGCAATCATCGGTGCAGTTTTCAACAACGGATACGTTAAGAACAAGGTTATGGAATTCGTAGGACCAGGTGTTGCAAACCTTAGCGCAGAATTCCGCATCGGCATCGATGTAATGACAACAGAAACAACATGTCTTTCTTCAATCTGGACAACAGACGAAAAGATCCGTGAATTCTACGCACTCCACGGCCGCGAAAATGACTACTCAAAGGTTGAACCAAATGGTGTCGCTTACTACGACGGTGTAATCGAAGTTGATCTCGATAAAATCGAACCGATGATCGCACTTCCATTCCACCCAAGCAACGCATACACAATCGACTTTGTAAACAAGAACCTTAAGGATGTTCTCCACGAAACAGAAGAACGCGCAAAGGTTTCTTTCGGCGACAAGGTAAACTTCAACCTTACAAACAAGATCATCGACGGAAAGCTTTATGTTGACCAGGGTGTAATCGCAGGTTGTGCAGGCGGAAGCTACGAGAACATCGTTGCAGCAGCCGACATTCTCAAGAACAAGAACACAGGCAACGACAAGTTCTACCTCAGCGTATATCCTGCTTCAACACCAATCTACATGGACCTTATGAAGAACGGTGCCGCCGTAGAACTCATGAAGGCAGGTGCCATCGTCAAGACAGCATTCTGCGGACCATGTTTTGGTGCAGGCGACACACCAGCCAACGGAGCACTTTCAATCCGCCACTCTACAAGAAACTTCCCTAACCGTGAAGGTTCAAAGATCCAGAACGGTCAGATTTCTTCTGTTGCACTCATGGACGCACGCTCAATCGCAGCAACTGCCGCAAACAAGGGATTCCTTACAGCAGCAACAGACTTCGACAGAGATTACTCAAACAAGAAGTACTTCTTTGACAAGACAATCTATGAGACACGCATCTACGACAGCAAGGGTGTTGCACATCCTGAACAGGAAATCCAGTTCGGTCCAAACATCAAGGACTGGCCACAGATGGAAGCACTCGGCGACAACCTTCTTGTAAAGGTAGTTTCAGAAATCCACGATCCAGTTACTACAAC
>CALELJ010000007.1 GCA_937902445.1 uncultured Treponema sp.
ATTTGCATTGATAAGGAATTCAATATTGTCCATTCCATATGGACCGCATTTCTGTTCGACTCCATTACCCTCTTTTTCAGTCAGGTTTACACGGAATCTTGTATCCTTCATGCCAAGTTTTGAAAGGATTTCCTCAACTGCCATGGACATTTTTTCAGATGCCTTCTTTCTCTTTTCAGACAACTGTTTTGCGGCAGTGTAGACTTTTTTCTCAAGGTCAGAAATTTCTTTTTCAAGAACGGATTTGTCGGCTCCGCTTCCTGTCAGTTCATCAAGCTGTTTCTGGGCTTTATCCATGTAGGCCATGATGTCGGCAACAGTTCCGTTGACGCCACCTGCATATTTTTTCTTGAGTCTGTAGATGACATCAAGACGTTCCTGGACCTGAACCAGCCTGTCCGGATCAAAAACAAGGGAATTTTTATACCTGCGGAACTCCGATGCAATGTCATCCATTTCGTAGAATGCGGACTGAAGACGGTTTTCAAGTTCAGTCAAATTTTTGTCCAGTTCAACTGCCCTGGAAGAAGTACCGGTCATTCTTTTAAGCGCAGGAATGATTCCGCCTGAATTGTCATCACCCTCGAAGGATGCTGTAATTTCTTCTATTTCAGAATAAAGTTTTTCAAAGGAAGTGAGTTTCGACTCCTCAGCCTCCAGCTCCTCATCTTCGCTGGCCTTGAGCTTTGCATCTGTGATTTCATTTACTGCAAAGGAAAGCATGTCGATTTTTTCAGCACGTTCAGCCTCGTTGCTGTTGAGGGAATCAAGGACGCGGCGCTTTTCAACAAGCTGATTGTAGAGACCGGTGAATGCACCAACTTCATCAACGACATCGGCATAGATATCAAGATAGCGTCTGTGGTCCGCAACTTTCATAAGAGACTGCTGCTCGTGCTGGCCATGTATGTCAACAAGGAAATCTGCGAAAGACGCAAGATCAGTACGTGTTACAGGAACACCGCAGATCCATGCCGAAGATTTTCCTGTATCACGTATGAGACGGCGGAGAAGAACCCTGCCATCCTCAGCTTCCATACCATGTTCCTCAAGCCAGTCAAAAGCTTCCTTTGATTCAATGAGAAAAGAACCTGAAATCTGGGCTTCATGCATGCCCGTACGGATCTGTTCAGGACTCGCCTTTCCACCAAGAAGAAACGCAAGACTTCCGATAAGGATGGACTTACCCGCACCTGTTTCACCGCTGAGAACAGTAAAGCCTTTATTGAAATCAACATGAGATGAATCAATGAGAGCAAAATTCTTTATATCCAGTTCTTCAAGCACGTGGGCCTCCTGACCAGTTTAATTTGCTTTGCAATGCGGCATAAAATTTTTCCTGAGTTGAGCCGACAAGTTTTGCGGTACATTCAGGTATTCCGAGGATGATCACATCGTCTTTTTCCAGGCGGAACCCTTTCTGCCCGTCACATTCAAGGGCTACCTCAGCCCTCGATTCAAGGACAGTGATCACGATTTCTCCATTCCGGCCAAAAACAAGAGGACGGGCAGAAAGGCTGAAGGAACTTACAGGTGTAAGTACCAGAGCCGGAGTTGAAGGTTCCACAATAGGACCACCCGCAGCGGCGGAATAGGCTGTGGAACCTGTAGGTGTCGATACTATTATTCCGTTGGTCTTGAATGGTCCAAGGAGGGCATGATTGTACGCAACATTAAGATTGACAAGTCTTGTAGACGGCGATGAAGAAATAACACAGTCATTCATGCTTATGCATTCAAATACAGTTTCTCCATTCCTTATGACCTCGCAGTCCACAAGGCTCCTTTCACTGATGAAACTTTTTCCGTCAAGAAAATTTTCCAGTTCAGTTTTCCAGCCGTCCTTTGAAACAGAAGCCAAAAAACCAAATTCTCCAAGATTGATCGGAAAAACAGGAATGCCAAGGGAAGAACATCCCCTGCAGGCAAACAGAACGGTTCCGTCGCCACCTAAGGTAACGACAAAATCATTTCCTGAAAAATCAAGGTTTGGCGTATTGTCAACGGCATCCTTGCCATTATAGGAATAAATGGAAACATGGATTCCCCTGGCCTCAAGAAAATCCCATATTTCCTTTCCAAGATATTCTGCGTCGGATTTAAATGAATTAGAAACAATAAGGCACTTTTTCATTTATCAAAGCAATGTTGAAAGCACTTTTACAATTTGAGCCGCATCTTTCTGTCCAAGACGAGGATAAAGAGGGAATGCAGCACATCTGAGCAGAAGTGAATTTGCACAGATACATTTCTTTGCAATTTCTTCCTGTCTCAAGGCAATGATTGAATTTTCGTAAGCCTGCCTGATTTCAATATTTTTTTTCTGGGCATAAGCCTTTGCATCCTTGAATCCGGAATTCAGCACAAGGGGGAATGAATAGATGGTGGAAAGCCCCTTCTCGCCTCTTGTAAATGTCTTATGTCTGCCTGACATTACAGCTCTTGAATAAAGGGCAAAAAGCTCGCGGCGGGTTTTTTCGTTGCGGGCAAATTCCTTGAGCTCCACATAGGCAAGAGCGGCATTCATGTCTGTCATGGAATCGGTGAAAGGAGCTTCTTCGGCAATATGCTTCAAGACGGTCCATTCCTTTCTGCACGGCGCAATCAAAAGTGCTCCGCCACCGGCAGTAACTATGTCACGTTCTTCCATGCCAAGAATGGTATATACTCCATACAAGCCTGCCTTCTTTCCGAGAACCTCCTCCTCTTCTGCAGGGGCCTGGTTATCTGAAGTACCCTGAGATGGCTTCTGAGCTTCCGCTTTTTTTGTTTCCTCGTTTTCTTCAAGAGGATAGCTTGCAAGGGCAGACTGGGAAATGTCCTCCACAACAGGAATTCCAAGTTCAAGGAATGCCTTGATGTCAGGCAGGATACCCATTGATTCAGTGAATACAAGAAGACGGCCGCCTTCCTTGATGCAGTCCTGAACGGATTCCAAAGTAACAAGACCTGTATCTTCGGAAACATCGGCAAAAAGAACCTTGTAGCCAAGTTTTTCAACTGTGAGAACCTGATAGGCCGGAGCAAGGGCACTGAAAATGACAGCTCCGTCTTTTGGGAAATCAAGTGCCTTGAATATATATTCAAAGGCAATGGCAGGGCTTCTTAGAGCAACGGCACCATCGAACCCAATGAGTTCCTTGGCAGTCTGAATAAGTTTTGTGTTCATGTCGCCTGGTCCGATTTTTTCATCAACCATGCATGTAAGGACGGCTTCCATTTCCTTTCGCCGGATTGTAGGACTGTAAGTATGAATCATTTTTTTAATATTCCCTGAACCTATCACAAAAAAATGTAAAGGTTCCGTTTTTTTTATAATAATGGTGAATTTCTGAAACCATGGATTCCAGAAATTCCTGAAGTTTTTTTCAAAAGCATCCCTAAAACGACGGAACCCCGGCAAGAACCGGGATTACGAAGCAAGGAAATTATTCTGCATCAGGCTCAAGAATCTTCTGCAATTCTTTTGCGCTGAAGAGTTTGCGTGTATCAAGAATAATCAGGTAGTTGTTTTCCTGGCGGACAACACCCTGAATGTATTCCGTTCCGATACCGCTGAGCATCTGTGGCGGCGGCTTTATGTCTCCCTGGTCGACAGGAATGACACGTGCGATCCTGTCGATGATGATACCTATTTTGTTTCCCTCGATATCAAGGATGATGAATCCACCCTCGTCTTCTGTAAGTGCATCTGCCTCAACAGCCATCTTCTTGAGATAGAAACGCTTGTGAAGATTGATGATAGGTATGACCTCGCTTCTGAGGTTGATGATACCTTCAACATAGAATGGTGCATTTGGAATCGGTCGTACATTCTGAGTCTTGACGATTTCCTTAACATCCATGATGTCTACGCCATAAAGTTCATCACCAAGCTGAAATGTTACAAGCTGAAAGGATGTATCTTCTTCTGCCATCTTATACTCCTATAAAAAGTCTAGCGGTATACACTAACAAGATAATTTTAATCCATAAAAAGAGTCTAGTCCACTACAAAAATAGTCAAAACCTTAACTTTTGATATCCCGGCAGATTTCAGTTCTGCGGCACAACTTTCTACAGTTATTCCTGTTGTCATTACGTCATCTATCAGTATAACACATTCTGGAATATTTTCACGTTTCAGCGCAAATCCTTTTTTTGACAGAACATACCGTTTTGATTCAGAATGAAGCCTGTGGTCACGGTCAAGTTTCTTCTGCTGAACTGAATTCGTCCTTTTTAGAAGCCTCATTACCCTATAGCCATATTTATGTTCCAGGATGCGGCACAACTCGTCAACCTGATCCCAGCCTTTTTTTCTTATCTTTCCAGGCCTGGGAGGAACAGGAACAATAACAAAGGGTTCATCAGCAAAAAAGGAGGAAAGTGCCATGTGGCAAAGCCTGGCAAAAATCCATGAAAGTCCCCTTCGTCCATTAGTCTTCCATTGAAACATGACCGTTTTTGCCCATAACCGGTAGGATAGTATCGGAAAGACAAAATCGCAGGACTCTATGACCTTATGCTCCCGGCAGTCCATGCACAAATTTTCCTCGCTGAGAAGTCTTTTTCCACAGACGGAACAACGCCGGCCTTCATTTCCTGCCCTGCAGCAGGAATAGAGATATTTTTCCCTGCATTCAAGGCAGATGTCTCCGAACACAGTAGTCCTGTCACATATCATGCATTTGCCGCCACCGTAACAAAAGTTAAGCAGCACACGGACCAAGGCACAGAGAGAGAATTTGATTTTCCATAGAAATGAAATGACATCTGCCACAACCATCAATAAATTATTGTGGTCGAAATAAAATTTTCAGCAGTGAAAACAGAGAAAATTATGTTATTTACTCCAGAAACTATCTGCCGGACAATGAGTTCTTCCACCTTGACAGCAGCTGAAGGGCAGCCATCGGCGTCATGTTGTCAACATCAGTGGAAAGAATTTCATTTATGACCATTTCTTCCTCACTGAAGAGTCCCCCGGAATAAGTAAGGGGCTTTTTTTGTTCCGTCTTTACAGTCTCTATCGCACTGCCCATGTCACCTGTATCAATCTGAATTTTCTCAAGGATCTGCTGGGCCCGCTCTATAACCTGGGAAGGAATTCCTGCAAGACGGGCTACATGAATACCGTAACTGTTTTCACTTGCACCATCGATTACTTTTCTGAGGAAAACAATGTCGCTGACATTCTCGCTGACCGCCATGCAAAGCTGTTTTATGCTGTCATGCTCAAGACGGGTAAGTTCATGATAATGGGTGGCAAAAAGAGTCTTGCACTTCAAGGCATTAAGAAGATATTCACTGACGGCCCAGGCTATGGAAAGACCGTCCTCAGTGCTGGTTCCTCGTCCTACTTCATCCATAATCACAAGGGAACGCTCGGTGGCGCTTCTCAGGATTCTGGCAGTTTCTGTCATCTCAACAAGGAATGTGGATTCTCCTTTTGCAAGATTGTCGCTGGCTCCTACGCGGCAGAAAATTCTGTCGACGATGCCGATTTTAGCTTTTCTGGCAGGGACAAAACAGCCGGTCTGGGCAAGCAATGCGATGAGGGCATTTTGTCTCAGGAAGGTACTTTTACCAGCCATATTCGGACCGGTAATAAGGGCGAAACTTTTGCACGAGTGTTCAGCATACAGATCGAGGCTGTTTGGAACAAATTCTCCGCGAGGAAGATGCTGCTCAACAACAGGATGTCTGCCCTCCTCAATGACAAATTCCAAAGTTCCATCTGAAATCTCAGGTCTGACCCAGTTATGTGAAACCGAAGCTTCAGCAAAGGAACTTGTAACATCGGTATAAGCCACTTCCCTGGCACACTGCTGAAGGTAATAAATGTATTTCTTGAGCTCGTTTCTGACCTCAATGAAAAGGTCGTGTTCAAGCTGAATTATTTTCGTTCCGGATTCGTTGAGATTTTCCTCAAGCTGCTGCAGGCGTTCCGTCGTATAGCGGTCCGCATTGACAAGAGTCCTTTTCATTATGAAATGAGGCGGAACTTTATCCAGCTTGCCTCTGGACACTTCAATGAAATACCCGAGGTTTCCAGTGTTCTTGATTTTAAGATTCTGGATGCCCGTAGAATTTCTTTCTTCCTCAGCATATTCTTCAAGAACTTCATTGAAATTCCGCTGGATTTTTTTCCAATGGTCAAGTTCCTCCGACCAGCCTTCCTTTATGATTCTGCCTTCCGTAAATACAGTTGCAGGATCATCATCAATGGAATTTTCAATGAGATCGATTATTTTTTTTGCATCACTGTCATCGGAAAAAGCAAACCCCTTTTCCTCAAGGGATGAGCGTGCATTTAGCCATAGGGTCAGGGAATTTTTCAATGCCTGCAGATCTTTTGCATGGGCACGATCCATGGCGATTCTGGAAGCAAGTCGTTCTATGTCAAGAATTCCGTCAAGCTGCTCCCTTGTTTTTCTGAGGGCGGATCCATTGTCCACAAAAAACTGGACATGATTCTGTCTTGAAACAATGGTCTTTTCGTCTGTCAAAGGAAAGGAAAGCCAGTCACGGATAAGTCGGCTGCCCATGGCTGTCTTTGCGCAGTTCACGCACTCAAGCAAGGTATACTGAACTGAACCATCACGAAGGTTGGATGTTATTTCCAGGTTCCGCCTTGAAGAATCATCCATCACAACAAACTGGGTATCCCTGTAGACATTGATCGTCGATATATGGGATGAAGAGGAATTTGTAGTTTTTTCTATATAATCAAGAAGAAATCCTGCGGCCGGAACTTCAGGACTGTTTTCAGTAAGTGAAAAGGAATTGAGGTTTGCAACCTTGAACTGCCTTACAATCCTTTCATAGCACTGTCTGGGATTGAAATGCCAGTCAGGATACCACGACAATGATGAGATTCCAAGATTCTCAAGAACTGAAAGAACATCACTGTTGTTTTTCAATGATTCAGGAAGAAGAAGTTCGCTTGGAGAACAGCGTCCCAGTTCCTTGGCAAGGTTTTCCCGGAGTGTTTTCTCAGAAAAACTTGTGGCGCGGAAATCACCGGTAGTAACATCAATATAAGAAAGACCACACTCTCTTGAGGTGATGCACATGCAGGCCAGGAAGTTATTCGCACCTCCGTCAAGGTACTCAGATTCTGTCGCGGTTCCGGGAGTAATGACTTCCACAACCTTTCGCTCAGTCAGCCCCTTTTTTGCAGGCTCCCCTATCTGCTCTGCAATCGCAATCCTACGTCCCATTCTGAGAAGCCTTGCAATGTAAATCTTGGAGGCATGATACGGAATTCCGCACATGGGATTTTCTGCGCGATGAGTGAGTGTAAGATTCAACAGACGGGAAACTTCTACGGCGTCTTCATTGAACATTTCATAGAAGTCACCAAGTCTGAAGAAAAGCACATCGTTTGGATATTGTGCCTTTATTCCACGATACTGTGTAATGATGGGTGTTTCGTCTGCCATTTACAATCCAAGCTGAGAAATGACCTGGTCAGTAATATCAACCGACGGACTATACCACAAGACAGAATTTGCTTCCTGAAGATTGAGGATCGCACTGTAGCCACCGCTTTCAGCAACTCTTGCCAAAGTATCGTAAAGCTGCTTGTAGAAAATATTATTTTCCTTGAGTGATCTTTTAAGCGACTCAAGTTCCGTATTTTTTGCGGCAGTAAATTCATTGATGAAGTCTGTTTTCTTTGTAATCTGGGACTCAATCTTCATAGCCTCGGAATCATTTCCCTTGCGCTGGTACTCAATCTTCTGATCGTTGAGGCGCTGAAGTTCTGCAACCTGCTCGTCCAGTTCCTTCTGGAATTCCTCTTTCTTATTTTCATAATTTCTTACTGGAGCGGAATTCCTGAAATAGGCCTGATAAACTTTGTTTGTGTCAACAACAGCAAATTTTGTAATCTGCTGGGCAAAAGATGCTGCAGAAAAAAACAATGCAACGAATGCAATTGATAATAAATTCTTTTTCATAATATCTCCCGGACTATCTGTTGGTCATGTTGAATGAAAGGACGAAATGCCAGTTGCTCTTCCAGTTGAAATCGCCGTCTCCGTTCTGGTTTGTGAAAACAAATTCCCCGTCCCTGTATTTGCAGGTATTTGCAAAAAGAAGTCTGAGCGGGAACTGCTGGATACAGAATCTGAAGCTAGGACCAAAACTGAAGAACCAGTCTTCCTTTCCAAGTGAACTGAAGAAATCAGACTGGTCTTTCTTGATTGCAACAGCGTCTGCCCAAAGGTCAAAGGAAAGAATTCCCTGAAGGAGCGGATATCTGAGTTCAACAGTGTTGCTCCACATTGCACGTCCACGACCAAGGCTCTTGTTGTAGACAGTCCATCCGCGTCCTGTAAACATACCATCGATATAAAGCTGGTTGGATCTCTTGATGTTGGTTCCTGGAGCCGGAATCTGGAATGACAATGATGAATATCCCATGAGGACAAGCTTGATTGCGAATTTGTCCACAAAATAGTGATCAAAAATTGTCAGGTATTTTTCAAGTTTAGTATCTGTTCTGAGATAGAATTCCGTCTCTCCCCAGTCAGGAGCAAAATCAAGGGTACCCTTCTTGATGAGACCGTTCCATGAAAGTCTCTGGCTTGCAAACCATCCTGAAGAAGGATCGTAGGCAATGTTTCTTCCGTCAACGGAGAAAGAAGTCCAGATCGAATTCTTAGGTTCCCAGTTGTCGTTATAAAGGCTGACAGATGCATCATACGGAATGAAGAGATCTTCATCGTAGATGTTGTTGATGATACTGTTTGTCATACCGCCAGACAAGGTAAGGATGGCAAAGTCAGGTGTCCATCTTTTACCAAGTGATGCGCTGAAGTCGAATTTGTTCTGCATGTATTTCATGTAGTAGTAGTCGTCATTGATGTCTCCACTAGGCATGATCTTGTTTCTCAAGGCATAGTTTGTTGAATGCGAATATGAAATGGAGGCATTTGCGCTTACAGGAAGATCAAAAATCCAGTTCTGTCCATAACCAAGGGAAACAGACTGTTCGCTTGTGGAAAGGTTTGTACCAACAGAGGCGGAACGACCTTCGCCAAAAAGGTTTGTATCCTGAAGCTTTGCATAGAGGGACACAGGGAAATCATTAGGATCAGAAACTCCGGAGAATGTAAATCCAAGGTCAAGGGATGTAGTACTCTGCTCCTCAACGGTAAAGACTACATCAACAAGATTGTCTTCGGATCCCTGAACAACTTCTGGAGCAACAGCAGAGAAGTACTGAAGGTTGTAAAGGTTTCTCATTCCATTTGAAATCTTTGCATTGGAGAAAATATCACCGTCATCAATTGGAATTTCACGGCGGATTACGTAGTCCTTTGTTTTTTCATTTCCCTTGATGATGATGTTTTCAATATGGCTTCTTGGTTTTTCCTGAATGTGCATCACATAGGAAATGACGCGGGTCTCAGCCTCTTTCTGGGCTTCTGGATAGAAGGAGTTGGCTGTATATCCATTCTCATAATACTTATTCTGAATGTTTGCGCGTGATTCCTGGAATTTAGTCTCGTTGTAAATAGAACCGCTTTTGAGGGTCACAAGCTTTGAAAGTTCGTCGGTGGTAAAGACAGAGTTACCGGAAAAAGTAAGTCCGCCGAAAGTATACTGAGCGCCTTCCTGGAGTTCATAAGTGATTATGAGTTCTTCACGAAGTTTCTTTTCATTGAAGGTAGAATCCATGGAAACATTAAGGATCTTTGCATCGGTGTATCCACGGTTCTGGTAGTAGGCGATGATCGCACGGGAATCAGCAGAAACGGAAGATTCCTGATAGGCACCCTTGTTGAAAAGGCTGACTTCCTTCATGGAAAGCTTTCCCTTGAGAGTCTTTGAGGAAACAATCTTATTGCCCACAAAGTTGATTGTCTTGACAACAGACTGCTTGCCTTCCCTGATTCTGAATGTAACGTAGACACCATCTTCCTTGACTTCCGAAGATGCTGATACTGTGGCCTTTGTATAGCCTTTTTCTATATAGAAGTTACGGACAGCACGCTCGTCAACAAGGAGTTTTCCGTCATTGAATACGTCTCCCTGTTTTGTAGTGATCTTGGACTTCAAGTCCGATGTATGAAGTGCACGGTTTCCGCTGAAAACAAGTTTTGCGACAACAGGTTTTTCAACAACCTCAACCAGAAGTGTAACTGTCTTTCCATTATCGCTGTTCTTTGCGGCCTTTACCTCAACGTCCTCAAAGTAATCCAGGGAGAAAAGCCTGTCATAAAGAGTGCTTACAAGATTGTCGTTGAAAGGTTTGCTTATGAAACTGCTGATAACACCATCCAGATCACCACTTTTAACAGTCTTAAGATTCTGGAAATGAATGTTCCTTACAGGCTTGTCGTAATACCATCCGTCAGGCAGAGAATCCTGAGAAAAGGCTGCAACGGAAATTGAAAGCAAAAGTGCAATAACAGAAAAAAGAAAACGCCTGCTGCGTAAAAACATATGTATAATCCCCAATTTTGAACTTATCAGAATGCAAGACGCCAAGACAGCGTAATGGATGTAGATTTTGCCCATGATTCCTGGAAATCGCTCAGGTCAGGAGCAAAGTTCCAGCGGATATTTGCAAAAGGAGCATTGAATTCAAGACCTATTTCAGGCTGGAACACAAGGCCCTCACCCACAGCTTCACCAGATCCCGCAATTTTCTTGTCATAAGTCCAGTGCAGCAAAGCATCGGCATAAACATCGCTTCCGAAGTACTTTCCAATATAAACAGTGGAATTGTCAAATAGGTTACCGATTACGGAGTTATTTTCCGCACGGTTGCCCATATCAAGTCCCTGCATAATCGTATTCTGAAGCGCTGTCGTTCTGATTGAAAATATATCAAAATTACATAAATCACGCAATGCGTTCTCAAATTTGCGCAGGAGAGTTACCTGGACGCCATAGTCCATGCCTGCAACAAGAAGGTTTCCGACGGAAGTGGAATCTCCGGCAACAATCTGTCCAAGAAGTGCCATGATTTCATTTTCCGACCTGGCCGGAACGGAAGAAAGGACCGCATTGAAGTTCGATATGTTCTGGGAAATGGCAGACAAAATAATAGTAACATTTTCACCGCTTGAGTCGCGCTCACGAGTTTCCGCACGGACAGTGATGTTAGGGTCAAAATTGTCCTGGGTTTCATTAAGAAGCAGTCTACCCTGCTTAAGATAGAAGTTTCTGTTCAAATATGAAATTTCTCCACCCCTGAGGACGATATCGCCCTTAAGGCTCCATAAACCGGCAGCTGTATCGGCTGACACATAGATTGGTGTAGACGGCGCGATAAGGCTTCTAAGGAATGGATTTACATCAACCTGAACTCTCTGGCCGATGAGAAGCTCAAGGTTCACGTTGAAATCAAGGGACGGAGTATAGCCTGTAGCCTTGTCATCAGATGGCTTCTTTACTTTTTGCGGCTTTTTGGCAAGTTTGCCCTTTATCTTGTCTTTTTCCTTGATGATCTTATTGAACTCAAAGCTTTGTTCCGCAGTACCCATGGAAACTGAAAGAACGGAATTTCTGAGTCCTACGGAACCATTGAGAGACAGGGAACGGTCCTCAAGGATAAGGTTTGCATCCAGTGAGGTATACCCCTTGATTCCAAAGTGTGAGACATGGGCATTGATTGGAATTTCACTGTCTTCTATTGTACGTATGTTTACCGACATGTTATCCAGTGAAAGTCTGTCCAGGGAAATGACACCGTTGGCTGCAACCAGTCCGCCACTGACGTTGAACATGGTCTCAAGGAGCGTAATCTCTTCCTCCTCAAAGGCAACCTTGATTTCTTCCGCCGTAAAATGTTCCGGGATGAACTGGGGAGAATTAAAGTCTGTGTTGAGAAGTGACAATGTTCCTTCGAATTCCGGATCCGTAATATAACCGCTAGCATGAAGATTGCCCGTGAGGATGCCGGAATAAAGTGAGAAAATGTCAGAGTTGAAGGCGTAGGAAATTTTTGAAAGATCCCAGTAAATACCATTCAGGTTCAGGTCGATCTCCTGGGCGTGGTAAGTTCCGTCCATGGAAAAATGAAGAGGTTTGTCATCGGCAACAGTAAAGGCAATGAAGCCGTCGTCAGTAATTTCTCCATAGGCACCAAGATTTTCATCGGTAACAATATCGAAGCGGCCAGGAGAACGGATGAGGGACAGATGGAACGGAGTAAAACTATCGACAAAATTGCTGTCAAGGGAAACACAGTCTGCATCAATGGAGAATGCTTCAGGCACACCCTTGGCGTCGGGATCCGACAGATTTGTAAGGACAAAATCAAAACCCGCATCCAGCTGTTTGTCCACACCAAGCATCTTTGCATGGACAAGTGCATTGCCGTTGTAGGTCTTAAGGTCAATGTTGGCAACCGCCTCATCCAGCTTGAAATCACGCCATGCGATGTCGATGTAGGAAATGTCGATGATGTTTTCTATGTATGTGGAATTCAGCTTGCACGTAAGGTTTGAACCGCCGATGAGAATTGAGGAATCAATGATGTTAAGCGAGAACAGCGGATTTTCCATGGTTCCGCTTGCATTAAGCTCCAGGGAAACTGTATTGCCATTACCCTGCCCGATAAGAAATCGGCTTACAGGAAAGTTGTTGATTCCGGAATGAATGTTGAAATAAAGTTCTTCCCTGAACCTGCTGAAAGAAAAATCCTCAGGCGACAGACTTTTTGCTTCCGCATTGAATTTTATATTCTCTGCTGAAACAGGGCTTGCAAGATCAAGATTGATGACTGCATTTTCAAAATTTCCATGAACCATGTTCCAGATGGCATAACCAGTTCCGTCCAGCGAAGAAAGATTGTCTGAGTAGGAAATGTTTGAAGCGATGAATCCATTCTGATTGATCTCGCCTGCAAAGGAAACTTTTGGCCTTGACCTGTAATTTTCTGAAAGCTCAGCGACCTCACATTTGTCAATGAAAACATCCCAGTCACCGGATTCAGAATATGAAAAACTGGAATCAAGCAGAAGGGAAACAGTATAGTTCTCATAGGAAACCGGCATGTTCATGAACCGCAGGGAACCACGTGTTCTTGCTCCAAAATTGACGGAAGCCTCCATTCCATAATTTCCAGTGACATTGAGCCAGTCCCCGAAAGTATAGTTGCCGTTGAGTGTATAAGGCAATGAATTGAGAGTCATGTTTGTGAAAAAGGAAAGCTGATCATTATGGGTATCGATGTCCAGGGAGCCTGAAGCCAGAAGGGAATTGTTTCCGTACATGAGGTCAACACGGCTGAACTGGATTGAAGTTCCGGTGCCGTCAAATGAAACGAAAAGAACCTGCCTGTCTTCTTCCGTATTGGCGCAGATTGTAACAGGCGAATTGTAAGTGAAATCATCAAAGTCAGTGGCAAAGTAGACTTCAATCTGGGTAATGTATTTCCTTGAATCTTCAACAAGATGTCCTACATTATCGTTACCGTGACAGTCGGTAAAGAATGCCGCCGTACTCAAACCTGTATCCAGAAAGAAGTTGTCAAGTTTTGCCGAAGCCTGAAGATACATGTTGTCACCAAGCTGCAATGCTCCGTTGACTGCAACATGGCCTGGAGTTCCGTATTCTCCATGCGATTCGTCGTCAGCATCAAGAACGAGGATGATGTTTTTTCCAAGTGATGAATAGCCGCGGACATTTGTATACCGGCTCCATTTTCCAAAACGGACTTCATCCATGTACATGTCAAAGCCTTCGTTTCTCCTTGGTCTGAACTGACATACGGTAGATATCTTGCTGTTTTCGGCGAAGGCATAATGCTCAAGGTTCAACGTTCCCTTTGGCTGAAGACGCGGAATGTTGAAGGAACCCTTGAAGTCCCCCTGGAACACACCACCGGCAGCCGCAAGGCGATCGATGACGATGTCCGTATTGTTTCCCGAGCATTTTGCAAAAAGATTCTGTCCATGCTTCGTGAAGGTCTTTCCTTTCGGCATGTTGAATTCAGAATCCGTAGACCATGAATATCTGCCCTTACCAAAGTCCATGGTGAAAAATGAATCCGTGGTCACAAGAGTTCCCTTGAAAGTGTCGATGAGCCACATGTAGTCCTTTGCGCGGAACAGATCAAGGGGATTAAGTTTTTCAGTCTTAATGGTACAGTCAAGATTGAAGCTGTCGAGGTTGAAAAGCGAGCGCACATTCATCGGATAGAATTTTCTCGTGGATCTTATCACCAGATTGTGTTCCCTGTAATTGAGAAGGAACTCAAGATGCCTGAGGGAATATTCAACCTTCCTGTTGTCGTCTACCCTGATTCTGAAGGAACTTCCAGAAATTGAATCCAGAAGATAACCGTCGATCCTGTAGTTGAACCCGGCGGTCTTATAGTCAAACATTTCAATGGCAGAGCTTACATTTCCATCAAGCTTTAAATACACGGAACTCTTTCCATTCTCTTTTTTAACGAGGCATTCACGGAGGACAACCGAATATTTTTCCTTGCCTGATGAATATGAAAAATTCACCTTCTTGATCTGCAGGTCCACTGGCAATGAAAAAGCAAACTTCCTTACAAGTTCCTCAATTCCTGCGATCGTGTATTTTTCAGATTCGCTTTTTTCTCCATTACCCGGGAAAAGCCTTGCAAGTTCCTCATCGGTGAAATTCAGGTCAACATCCCGTACCGTAACTTTTGTGAAGGCATGCTCGTAATCTCCCTTAAGGAGACTTGAAATTCTATAGGAAATAAAAGTCTTTTTAACAGAAAGGATTTCCTCTCCGGAACCAGATTCACTCAGTACAATACCCTTGATGTTGAGTCCTGAAAGAATGGATGGAGAAAGTGATTTGTACGAAATCTTAAGACCAGTGTTTTTCTCAAATGCGGAGACAAATTGCCTTTCTGCATTTCTGACAGCATTGTCGATCTGCCTGTAGAAGGGATGCATGACAATGATGACAGTGGCAATGATGCTGAGAAAAATTAAAATACCTACGCCGGTCTTCAGTACCTTGGATTTCATGACAAAAATATATCCGATTTATTTTATCAGATTTATCCAAATTAATGAACATGTCCGTAAAGTACAAATTTTTCGACTGAACCCTCAAAGTCCTTAAGCATTACCCTTTTTTTCCGATAATGATAATGTGAAAAACCCTATTAAAAATGCAGTCAGAATTCTCTCACTTTGCGCATTCCTTTCCATTGCAGGAATTCAAAATGCAAATTCCTACATGTGCAAATATAAGGAAGATTTCTACAGGCTTTATCACGTACAATACCAGCAGCTTCCTGACGACATAATCGAAAACATATGGTGGCTGGAGCAGGCAGTAAAATCAGACTTCTGCAATCCGCTCTACGCCTATACGAAAATCGAGAATGAGCAGGAATGGGAAAAATACAGATATCTTTTCCAGATGCACCTGAACCTTAAACTTATTGAACAGCATTTAAGGCTTGGACGCATATACGACAAGAAAGTCGCATACTTTTATGACGCCCCATGGAAGGACGAATATCTCAGAAATCTTGAGAAGGCAAAATCCTGCTACGAAATATGCTACACCTACTGGCAGGAAGCCTCATTGTGGGCAGAAAAAGCCAATACGGGAAAATTCAAATTTCTTTTCATTACAGGACTTCAGAACTGGGAAGACGAAAGGGAACGGGTAAACTCAGGAAAACTCGATTACAAGAAAACACTTGACCGTGAACTTTCAAGACTGAACCAGGTAATCGCAGACCTTGAAAAGATGAACAAAACAGAAGGCTGGAGAACAATTCAGCTGCCTGAATAAGATTTGGCGGTGACAACATCGTCAACCATTATTTCTTCCTGTCTGACAGCTTCCTTCTTCCATGCAGCAAGATGCTTTTCACGAAGCTTTTCCAGTGACTTTGTCTTCTTCATGCATTCAAGAACCACGGCGCGTTTTTCATCTGCCACCATCTGTGCCTGAACCATCTCCTTGAGGTATTCCTCTTTTTTTAAATCAAGCATTGTGAAAAACTGCTGTATCTGGTTTACGACGGTAAAATCAGTCTCCGTGTCGTAATTCTTTATTGTAGAAACTCTTTTCCGGGCGATAGAATCCAGTTCACGCTGAATGCGGGCAACCTCAGCATTGGCCTTACCAAGTTCCGCCTCTGCCTGCTGCTGCTCAAACTGCCTTAGGTCGAGAATTTTCTGCATCTTGAACTGAAACTTTTTCATGGTTAAAAACTAAATTCCCGCTGGCTCAACCATTTGGATTTTCAACAAACTCTTCCGGTGAAATTTCTATGCCGCTGACTTCCGAAAGTCTTGTCAGGGTATCTTCGATTGAAAGATGGGCATTCTGTTCCTGGCAGAGGAATTCCTCAACGGCCTGGTGATGGTCGATGGCTTCGTCAGTTTCAAGATTATTACCTTTCTGATAAACACCGGCGGTTATGTAGTCTTCCTGTTCCGCGTAAGTTGAAATCCATCTTCTTACACGCTGGACTGCCTTTTTTGTATTTTCACCGGAAACGCGACCGGAAAGACGGCTGATGCTAGTGAGCATGTCGATGGCAGGATAATGCTGTTTTGCAGCAAGTTCACGGCTCAGGACGATATGACCATCCAGTGTTCCGCGCACTTTGTCCGCAATAGGTTCATCCATATCACCACCGTCAACAAGGACAGTATAGAATGCGGTAATGGAACCTTTTTCGTTTGTTCCGGTACGTTCAAGAAGTTTAGGAAGCATGTCGAACACACTTGGCGGATAACCGCGCTGGGCTGGAGGCTCTCCGTTTGCAAGACCGATTTCACGCTGGGCATGAGCAAAACGAGTCACGCTGTCAAAAAGAAGCATTACATCCTTTGACTGGTCACGGAAATATTCAGCAATCGCTGTGGCAACATAAGCTGCACGAAGACGGCAGATTGAAGGAGTGTCTGAAGTTGCGACTATTACGACAGAACGCTTGAGACCTTCCTCTCCAAGATCACGCTCAATGAAGTCAAGAACTTCGCGGCCACGTTCACCGATGAGGGCAATTACATTTATGTCTGCACTTGTGTTTCTTGCGATTGTTGAAAGCAATGTTGACTTTCCCACTCCGGAACCGGCAAAAATACCAAGACGCTGCCCCTTGCCGGCTGCAAGAAGTCCATCAATGGCACGAACACCTGTAACGATACGACGGTCGATTGGTTTTCGTTTCATTGGATTTGGAGGAGAAGCAATGGCGGGATAATATTCCTGTGCCGCAATGTCACCCTTTCCGTCCAGGGCTTTTCCCGTGGCATCAATTACACGGCCCAAAAGATGGTCTCCAACAGGAACTTCAAGAACATGGCCTGAAGCAACAACGACACAGCCACATTCTATTCCCTTGGTGTCACCGTAAGGCGTAAGCTTTACAGTGTTGCCATCAAAGCCAACAACCTCTGCAAGTATTGATGTATTCTGACTTGGAATCTGAATGGAACAAATTTCGCCGATTACCGAACGTGGCCCATTTGATTCAATAAGGAGTCCTTTTACGCCGGTAACTGAACCTGTGTATTTGATAGGTTCAATGCGGTTTACAGTATTAATATATTTATCAAAAAAATTTTCCAACATGCCCACCCCGGGAAATTGAAAGATGAAGATTGAAACTCCTTCTGTATCTTGAAGTACGGCCTATCCCCACAGACCGCATTATTAGATTTCAATTTCAAAATTATGAATGTTTCACTCTCTGAAGTTAATCCTACAGATCCGGATTGATTACCTCGGATTTTCCGACAGTCTTGATTGGACTGATGCTGAGAATCTGTGTTTCAAGTTCAGAAAGCTGGCTAGATATGCGTGCGTCAATTGCACCAAAGTCAGTCTCAACGATACAGCCGCCCTTATCTACGGAACTGTCCTCAACAACAAAAATATTCTTGATGTTTTCAACCTGATGGATGAACTCATTGATATGTTCTGTAGTAAGCTTGACATCGGACATGTTTACACGGAGAGTCACATCGCCGCTGCCCTTCACTTTTTTCAAAGCCTGAACAACATTTGACATGATTACGCTCTTCTGGTTTTCAGACATGATCTTGACAACTTTATGGGCCATGAGAATTACAAGGCTGACAATCTGCTGTTCAGTTCCGTCGAGAATTTCCTGTCTCTTGGCCTGGACTGCCTCAATCATTTTATGGATACGTTCAACAAGACGTTCTGCTTCCTGGTTTCCTTCACGGTAACCTTCCTCATGACCTGCCCTGAAGCCGTCACTTTCCGCCTTGTTGAAAATTTCCTTTTCCTCGACCCTGGCCTTGTCGATTATTGCCTGGGCCTCAAGATTTGCCTTGTTGATGATATCCTCAGCTTCTTTCTGGGCCTGGGTCTTTATAACAGCAGCCTGATCCGACTGGCGCTTGACCTGACCGAAAGCCGCTTCCTCAGCATTCTTTACAATCTGATCTGCTTCCGCCTGTGCCTTCTCAAGCATCTTCTGCTTTTCGTGTTCCCAGGATTCCTTGAAAGCCTCAGCCTCGCGACGGAGGTCATCTGCAGTAGGACCGGTATATTCAGGAACAACTTCCACTACTTCTTCTTTTGGAGGTTCAAAATTTTTTGTAAACTGAAGAACAACTTTTTCTTCTTTCGTAGTAACTTCGTTTGATCTGAATACACTCTGTGCCATATTTCTTTCCTTAAATGCAAAACTTATACAACCATTTCGTCGTCAGAAGAACGGGCAATGACGATTTCACCGCTGTCTTCAAGACGTCTGATGACAGAAACGATCTTCTGCTGGCTTTCTTCAACATCCTTCAGGCGGACAGGTCCCATGTATTCCATGTCTTCCTTAAGCATGCTTGCGGCACGCTTTGA
>CALELJ010000008.1 GCA_937902445.1 uncultured Treponema sp.
TTCCTGTCCGAGGTAGTCCTCAGCGGTCTTTTTCATCTTCTGAAGAATGATCGCGCTGATCTCCTGCGGGGTATAGAGACGTCCGTCGATGTCTACACGCGGAGTATTGTTGTCGCCACAAGCTACCTTATATGGCACGCGTGACACTTCGGCAGAAACTTGATTCCGCAGGTGACTTGATAGAAACAATCCGGGGAGTTGGGTACAAGTTCAATTGAAAGAACATCGCCAGTTCAGAATAAATGGAGTTTGAAATTGAAGAATAAATCACTGACATTCAAAATCTTTCTTTCAACTTTCTCAGTGGGAGTATTGGTATACTTTCTATGTGCGTTCATTTTCATCACCAACATGTACGGCTACTTTGAAAAACAGCTGTTCGAGGAACTGAAAACTGAAAGCACACTTCTGGAAGGGTATGACCTTACTGAAAATTCTCCGGACTTGATTGCGATAAAAAACCTGAAGGCACAGAACCGAATCACACTCATTCATTCAAACGGCGAAGTCTATTTCGACAACACTGTCGATATATCCACAATGGAAAACCACGCGTTCCGTTCAGAATTCCTCAAGGCAAAAGAATCCGGCATAAGCACTTCAAGCCGATATTCTTCCACAATGCTTGAGAAAACCCTGTACTTTGCAAAACAGCTTGAAAGCAAGGATGTCCTCAGAATCTCATGCGATCAGCACACAGTCGGCGTCCTGGTCCTCGGCATGAGTCAGATTCTTCTTGTGATGCTTGTAATCGCAATGATAATTTCAGGAATAACCGCAAGCCTCCTTGCAAGAAAAATCATCGAACCGCTGAACATGATCGATCTTGAGAACCCTGAAGCAACAGATGTCTATGACGAACTCAAGCCATTCACAAAAAGAATTGCCGAAGAGAATTTTGAGAAATCCCAGAGAGAGGAACTCAGGCAGCAGTTCACGGCAAACGTAAGCCACGAACTCAAAACACCCCTTACAAGCATCAGTGGATTTGCAGAAATACTCAAGCAGGGCGGAACTGACCTGCAGACGACAAAAGATTTCGCCGGAACAATCTACGATGAAAGCCAGAGAATGATTACTCTGGTCAATGACATAATCAAACTTTCAAAGCTGGATGAAAAATCAATTTCCCTTGAGAAGGAAGTACTAAGTCTTCGTGAAATCGCAAGGGAAGCAATGGAAGTCATCGCTCCCATGGCGGAAAAGAAAAATATAAGGGTAAACCTTGCTGGAGATTCCGGCCTCATAAACGGAGTGCGTCCCGTAATCTATGAAATGGTCTATAACCTGATCGACAATGCAGTCAAATACAACAAAGAAAACGGGATTGTCAGCATAAAGATTGAAACGATGCTTGAATCCCACAGGGTCATATTGAATGTCCAGGACAACGGAATCGGAATTCCGGAAAGGGAAAAAGAACGTATTTTCGAACGCTTCTACCGTGTCGATAAAAGCCGTTCAAAAGTGCTTGGCGGAACAGGACTTGGACTGAGCATCGTAAAGCATGCCGCCAAATACCACAATGCGGCGATTCTGGTAAACAGCAGGGAAGGAGACGGAAGCACCTTTACGGTCATCTTCTCACTGTAAATTTTACATAAATTTTACATTCAATTAATTCTCAAAATACCCATAAATGATTACCTTTACTACTGGAGGCAACCTATGTTTATGAGCATTCTTGGACAGATATCTGGTTTTGTCGGAGCCCTTTGTCTTCTTCTTTTTGGAATGAACATGCTGTCAAACGGTATCCAGAAAGGAGCCGGAAGCAACCTTCAGAAAATGCTCGGTAAGATTACCGGAAACAGACTTGCAGCCGTCCTTACAGGTATCGGAGTCACGGCGATAATCCAGTCTTCCGGTGCCACGACGGTCATGGTCGTCAGCTTTGTAAATGCTGAAATTCTGACGCTGACACAGGCCATCGGTGTAATTTTTGGTGCAAACATCGGTACAACAGTCACGGCATGGATTGTTTCTCTTTTTGGTTTTTCATTTTCCATTTCTGCTGCCGCAATTCCACTTTTCGGTTTTGGCTTCATCCTCAAATATTTCAAGCGTCTTACAATCCACAATTTTGCAGACTGTTTCATGGGATTTGCATTGCTTTTCATGGGGCTTGGGCTGCTCAAAGATACACTTTCCTTAAGTCCATCGTCAGTTGCTTTCCTGCAGAAATTCAATTCAATAGGTGTGCCGGGACTGCTCCTTGGTGTTCTGATTGGTGCCTTTGTCACGGCCCTCATCCATTCGTCTTCCGCAATGACTGCCATTGTTCTTACCATGGCCGCGAATGGAAGCCTCTCCTGGGAACTTTCCGCTTCGATAGTTTTGGGAAGCAACATCGGTTCCACAATTGACGCCGTAATGTCCAGCTTTGGAGCTACAGTAAATGCACGCCGCACAGCCTTGGTCCATGTAGGTTTCAACGTAGCCGGAACTCTGATTGCCCTCCTTGTTTTCCGGCCATTTCTTACAGTTGTCGATTTCATCGTTCCCGGAATTCCTGCGGAAAACATCACGACCCACATAGCAATGCTCCATACAATCTTCAACATTTCGGCAACCCTGATTTTTCTTCCCTTTGTCGACCAGATAGCACTCATTGCTACAGGAATCATCAAAGACGACGTTGCTTCCGAAAACGAACACTACAAATTGCCGGCCATCCTTCCGTTTTCTCACGTCAGCGCAGATTTGTATTCATTCCAGATTCAAAAAGAAATTGTCAAAATGTCCATAAAGGTCATGGAAATGTTCGACTCAATAACAAATACATTGACCAACGGAACTGATATTGAAAAAGAAAATGACACTGTAAATACAGCTGAAAACTACATCGATGAAATGAACGAGGCGATCACAGGATTCCTGCAAAAATGTTCAAGACTTCCCACAGCAAACTCAACGGACCGCCGGAATTTTTCCCGTCTCATGCAGATTACCGGAAACCTTGAAAATCTAAGCGACGAATGTACTTCCATCATGCATACCACGGGGAAATTCTTTGCAGCCTATGAAGAAACCGACAGAGAGATAAAACCTAAGCGGGCAAAAGAAATTTCTGATTATCTTGAGATGGTCAGACTTTTCTATGAACAGATCTGCATCTACCTTACAACAGGAATATCTACGGAAGAACGCCTGCAGGCAGAAGAAATTGAACAGAGAATCGACGACAAGAAAAAGGAACTCCGCCACTCCTCACGCAAGCGCATTGAAAACGGTGGCAATGTAAAGACTGAACTCAATTACATTGATCTTGTCCGTAAAATCGAGAAAGCCGGAGACTGCGTTTTTGGCATCGTTCAGGTAAGTTAGATTTATCATCAAAACAGTATTACAATTAAGGTGAAATCTTGATTGCAGGAGTTTTGAAAATGAAAGTATTATTTATTGGCGGAACCGGAACAATAAGCATGGCCATCACAAGGCAGCTGGCGGAAGCAGGACACGAAATTTACCTGATCAACCGTGGCTCAAGAAAAGCTGAAGTTCCAGCGTCGGTTAAAATCATCAATGCCGACATCAACGACGAGGCCCTTATAAAGGAAAAACTTGAAGGCATGTCTTTTGACAGTGTCTGCGATTTCATAGGTTTTGTTCCAGAACAGCTGGAACGGGACTATAGAATTTTCAGCGGAAAGACAAAGCAGTTCATGTACATAAGTTCAGCATCTGCCTACCACAAGCCTTGCCGAGGCTATGTCATAACTGAAGGCACAACCCTTGCAAATCCATACTGGGAATATTCGCGCAACAAAATCGCCTGCGAGGATCTTTTGATGAAGTATTACCGCGAAAACGGATTTCCTGTGACCATCATCAGACCAAGCCATACTTACGACGAACGTTCTGTTCCTCTTGGCGTCCACGGAAAAAACGGAAGCTATCAGGTGGTCAAAAGAATGCTCGAAGGGAAACCTGTAATCATCCACGGCGACGGAACTTCCCTCTGGACCATGACACACAACAGTGATTTTGCAAAAGGTTTCTGCGGTCTGGTCGGAAATCCACATGCCATTGGAGAAGCCTTTCAGATTACAAATGATGAAACCCTGACCTGGAACCAGATTTATGAATGCATTGCTTCCGCTCTCGGCGTAAAACTCAACGCAGTCCACGTATCGTCTGAATTCCTTGCATCAATCAGCGATTACGATTTTACCGGCAGTCTTATTGGTGACAAAGCGTGTTCCGTAGTATTTGACAATTCCAAGCTGAAGAAAGCAGTTCCTGAATTCAAACCGTCAGTTCACTTTGAGGAAGGAATAGCACGTACAATCAAAAATGTTCTTTCCAAAAAGGAACTGCAGGTTGAAGATCCGGAATTCGACGCATGGTGTGATAAAGTCGTTTCGGTTCTGGAAAAAGCAAAAAAAGAATTCTAGATAAAAAAAGGGGACGTCCAGAAAGTATTCATTCCAGGGTCATTGCATATGGCAGTTCAACGCCCAACCATCCTGAGATGTACTTTCTGAACAGTCCCTTTGTCTTTTTTAAGTTCTGACGACAGAAATTACTTTTTAGCAGTCTTTGCTGTTTTTGAAGTCTTGGCTGCTGCCGTCTTTGAGTTTGTCCTGGCCGGTGTTTTTGCTTCAGTTTTAACGGCAGGCTTTGCGGCAAGTTTCTTTTCGAGTCTTGCAATTTCCC
>CALELJ010000009.1 GCA_937902445.1 uncultured Treponema sp.
AGATTGCGGCAAAAATTACCATGGGCCGAGAACAGGACAATGATATTGTCATTGATTCAAAGCTTGCAAGCCGCCATCACTGCATAATCCAGAAAATCCGCGACGCATATTTTGTCAAGGATGAAAACAGTACCAACGGAACTTTCCTCAATGGTCGTAGAATTCCGCCTGACAAGTATGTAAAACTTAATGCAGGGGATAAGCTTACTATTGGTTCCGCAAATCTCATAATGGGTTAAAATGCTGGAAAATACCCAGTTATCCCTGTTGCTTGAAGAAATAAAAGAAATACATTCCTCAAATGATTTTCCAAAGGAAGCTGACTTTCAGAATTTCCTTGATGATGCGGTTTCCGTTTTGGAAAATGAGGATGAGTCCTATAGACCTAAAAACAGTGAGGGCAACCCTGGAGGTCTACTGGATTTTTCGTCATCTTCCCTTCCGGTTGTAATTGTTCCTGATATCCATGGAAGAAGCGACATGCTTTTAAAGATTCTGGATTTTAAATTCGACGGAACCAGAACAGTCCTTGAAGGATTGAATGATGACAGTCTTATTGTTGTCTGTGTCGGTGATGCCGTTCATGGAGAAATGCGCGTCTATGACAGATGGCTTAAAAGTTTCTCTGACTGGCAGATTGACGTCTATGCAGGCCCCACCATGCAGGAAGAAATGAATGAAAATATTTCCGTATGGCGGATTCTCATGCTCCTCAAGAAAAAATTCCCTGCAAACTTTCATTTCCTTAAAGGCAATCACGAAAATGTGACCAACGAGTGCGGTCATGGAAACTATTCATTCAGAAAATTTGTGAATGAAGGCCAGATGTGCTGTGATTTCATAAGGCAGGTTTATGGGGATGTCATTCTGCATCTGATCAGCCTTTGGGAAAAGAATCTTCCTGTCTGCGCGGTTTTTTCTTCCTTCTGTATTTCCCATGCTGAACCTGCAGTCGAATTCAATCGTTATGAAATCATCAACAGCAGTTTGAATGACCAGGTTGTTTATGGCTTTACCTGGACCCGGAATGATGATGCTGAAAAAGACAGCTGCAAAAAAACTCTTAAGAATTTGAATCCAAAAGCCAAATGTAAAGGATGCTTGTGGTTTGGCGGTCACAGGCCGGTAAAAGACAGTAAATTCAACTTGAGGCAGAACGGAGCTTATGTCCAGCTTCATAACCCCCAGGAAATGAATGTGGCCGTTGCTGTTCCGGGGAAAAAATTTGATCCGGAAAAAGATATAAAAAGTCTTTGAAAACTTTGTTTTTAAAAAGGAAGCAGAATAAAAGTTCAATAAAGGGGAATGGAATAATGGCTGAATCTGAAACAATCGGAAAATACAAAAATTGCACGAAAATTGCTGCAGGCGGAATGGGGGCTGTCTATCTTGCCACTCATCCAGAACTTAAGCGTAAGGTTGTCATAAAAAAACTTACCTTGAGAAATGGTGGAGCCGCCATACGTGAACGATTCAAGCGGGAAGCCCGGATTTTAAGCGACCTTTCAAGCCCTTATGTTTCAGATCGTTGCCA
>CALELJ010000010.1 GCA_937902445.1 uncultured Treponema sp.
AATCTTTGTGGAACAGTTTACTCAACTCTTCCTGCAGGTATGGAAACAACAATTAAAATCAAAGTTGGAGAAGAAATTATTTCCTCTGTCATGTTCGGTTCCATAGACTATCAGGTAGATTCAAAGATAAACTTCAATATTGAAGGTAATAAAACCTATCGTTCGGTTGAGTTTTTACCCGACGGAACTCCTGTTGTTCCAGGTGGGGTTCTTCTTTTTTCATACAATGTCGCTGAAACCCCAAAGGAAATCATGGAGTTTACCAGTTCCATTGAAAAATATTGCATTGAAAATGAAATCCCCAATGCCTATGTTGCCATTGATCAGGAAGGCGGAAATGTAAACCGCCTCAGGGAGATTACTTCAAGACTTCCGTCCAATCAGAAGGTTGCAGAAAATTTCCATGCGGAACAATCAACTGCTCTTTATTCTTTCCAGGCAAAACAGATGAAATCCCTTGGCATCACCATGAATCTTGCTCCTGTAATTGAACCTGTCATAGATTCCAACAGGGAGTTCCTTGGAAACAGAAGTTTCGGAAATGCTCCAACATCAATTGTGTACAGCATGAAATGCATCGCTGCCTATGAAAAAAATGGAATCGCAACTGTTGTGAAGCATTTTCCCGGAAATACAAATACCGATCCGCATACAGGTCTTCCGGTCATAGATTTGAGTGATGGTGACTTTGAGATGTATTGTCTTGTGCCTTTTGCATTTGCCATCACACAAAGTCCTTCGGCTGTTCTGATGAGCCATACAATAGTTAAAGGGCAGGATGAAAAAAGCCCTGCATGTCTCAGCTTTCATTGGATAAATGACGTTCTTAAAGGTGAGCTTGGATATGAAGGTCTTGTCATCAGTGATGATATTTTCATGGGGGCCCTTGCTGATTTTGGCTATCCTCCTGAAGTTGCCGTTGTACAGGCTGTCAAAGCCGGAACAGACATCCTTATGTTGAGTGAAAAGAAGTTCCTTTATGCTGTCCAGATGCTGATTGAAAAAAAATCCCAGGACAAGGCGATTGAAGAAAAAATCAATCAGGCCGTTAAAAGGATAATTGAATTCAAATTGAAGAAGGGGGTTCTTTCAATTGATTCCGGCGGAAATATTGAGAACAGGAGCGTACTGTCGAATAAATCCATTGAAGAACGGCTTGAGGATTTTTATTCCGCAAAGAAAAATGGTGATGAATTATGAAACAGAAAAAAGAAAAACTCATTGGCAGGGAAGGGTTCGATCAGTTCTATTCCGGAATTTTTGGTGAAAGATGGGAGACGTTGAAAAAAAGCCTTGAGCCCAATTCCCTCCATGCGGAACTCAAATTTGATGGTTGTGAAAGTTATTTTCTTGATCCTGCAAGTATAGTTTCCGCCATGTGTCTTCCATTGAGTGAAAGTGAAAAAGTACTTGATATGTGTGCGGCTCCCGGAGGTAAGACTCTTGTTCTTGCAGGAAATCTTCCTGATTCCGCCATCCAGTATTCCAATGAGCGATCTCCACAAAGAAAAGGCAGGCTTGCAAAGGTTGTGGAAGATTCCCTTCCGCCTTCAGTTTCTGAGAGAGTCAAGACCAGCTGTTCCGATGCATCTACATGGTGCCGCCGTGAGTCGGAAAACTATGATTCCATTTTGCTGGATGCTCCATGTTCCAGTGAAAGGCATGTCTTGAATGATGAAAAATACCTTAATGAATGGACTCCATCCAGAATAAAGTCAATAGCCATGGAGCAGTGGGCATTGTTGTCCTGTGCCTACAGGCTTGCAAAACCAAATGGATACATATTGTATTCAACCTGTGCTTTGTGTCCCCAGGAAAATGTCGAAATTGTCAGAAAACTGGTAAAGAAGTTTGATGATTGCCTGATTCTTGACAAAGAGGAAATGAAAAAGGTCTTTCTTGCCAACTGTGGGAATTTCAGAGGTAAAATTACAGTTCCTCAGGGTGTTTCTCTGGAAAATCTTTTTGAAAATGCTGAAGAAAATGAATTTGGACTCCATATTCTCCCTGATTCATCCGGTGGTGCCGGTCCCCTCTATTTTTGTCTTGTAAAAAAAATAGAATCTTGTGGCCAAAACTTGTAAATGTCTTTTTCTTCCATTATAATTTTAATATATGGAAAGTTTATCTGACAATAATGAAATCAAGCAGCGATTGATTACAGAGATAGAGGATCAGCTTAAGGAATTCAAGGACGTTGACATCCTTCTTGAAAACATCCTTAGTGGGGCCCGCCGTCTGGTTAACGCCGATGCAGGTTCGATTTACGAATACGATTCCAAAGAAAATAAACTCAGAATCCGCTACAGCCAGAATGACACCAAGCAGAAGGAACTTGCTCCCGGTGAAAAACTTGCATATACATCCTTCTCATTCATTCCAACAAAGGAATACATTTCCGGATATTGTCTTCTTTCCAAAAAACTTGTGAATATCGATGATGTTTACAACATGCCTGAGTATCTCGATGAAGAAAAGAAAGAA
>CALELJ010000011.1 GCA_937902445.1 uncultured Treponema sp.
GGATAGGATCGTCAATGCCGGAATCCTTGTCGTTGGCAACGAGACGGTGCTTGTTCAGATCACCATCTTTCCCTTCGTCGTCAGAAATGCCTTCCTCATTGTCAACGTCATCCTCATCATCCGAGTCATCTTCGTCTTCATCAAGAAGATCATCTTCTTCCATAACCTGAATATTGTTTTTTGTAAGTAGCTGGAGAACGCTTTCCATCTTTGGGGAATTCACAAATTCCGGTGTAAGGATTTCAGTAATTTCATCCCAGGAAATGATCTGCTTGCTGCTTGCGTAATCTATTAACTTCTTGACAAGGGGATCCTGTCCAAGTTCATCCCCTTCTTCCACATCGTCATCAGAAAATTCCTCTGAATCGTCTGTCTTTTCAGAAATCGAATCGTCATCGGAAGAATCATCATCTTCTTCTTCTTCCTCGAGTTCTTCATCCTGATCAAGAATTTCATCTTCATCTTTTTTTGATGCGGCTTTTTTAGATTTTGCTGCCGATGCAGTTTTCTTAGTACTTTTTTTATCTGTTGATTTTTTTTCAGGTTGCTTTCTGGCCATTCATTAACCCTTCATACTTTGAATTTTGGAATCAACTTCCATCTTCTGCTTCACAAGCTCTTCCAGCTGAATCTTGTCCTGAGGCAGGGAACTTCTGGAAAGAAACTCCATCCTTTCCTTGATCTCCTGCTTCTTCCGTTCAAGAACCTTATTTTTCAGATACAGCAGACTTTTTTCCGCCGACTCTACGACATTGTCCTTCGGGACATTAGTGGATTTAATCAAGAATCCCTTCAATTCGTCGTCCTCAAGGCAGTTCAGTATACCGCTTTCTGAAAAACTGTTGTTCCGGCTGCATGCTTCCATGGCAGAATATAATTGACGAGAACTTTCCTCCTTAAGATCTTCAATCGAGATTTCTTCACTCAATTTCCTGAACAGTTCCAGATCAGATACCGCTGTGACAACAGCCTGCAGTTCCGCCGTTACAATAAGCCTCTTTGGCTTTACGGCAACTGCCTGTGCATTTGACTGATTCAGCCTTGCGTGAACCTTTTCTCTTTTTTCGAAGTCTTCCTGAAGCGCATCCTTGTCAATAGAATATACCTGGCTGAACAATTCCAGACATGATTGTTTTTCCACATTCGACTGCAGGGAATCTATATACTCGAAAAATTCCAAAGAAGCTTTGGATTTTCCCCAAGGGGAGTCTTTAGGATACAATTCCTGCAGTTTAGATATAAGAAATTCGAAATCAAATCTAGACTCGTTCACCTCGTTTGTCAAGTATTCAGCCCCAAAACTTAACATAATTTCAGCCGGATCTTTTCCACCCTGAAGTTGAACTACCTTGACCGGTATTCCAAGGCTTCTGCACATGAGTATGGAACGCTTTGTAGCCTTTTGTCCTGCCCCGTCGGAATCAAAGGAAAGGTAGATTTCATCAACAAAAGGCTTCACTATGTGGATGTGTTCCAGTGTCATGGCCGTGCCAAGTGTGGCGACTGCGTAATCGATTCCGCACTGGTGGTAGGCGATGCAGTCCATGTAGCCTTCACAGAAGATGACTTTTTTGTTCCGCCTTATGCTTTCCTTTGCAAAATTGAATGCGTAAAGGATGTTTCCTTTCTTGTAGTGCATGAGTTCCGGCGAATTCTTGTATTTGGACTGGGCCTCAAAATCACTGCCGCGAAGGAACCTTCCACCCATGGCAACACAATCACCGTTTCTGTCAAAAATCGGAAACATGAGCCTGCCGCAAAAAAAAGCGGTGTCAGGTCTTTTTCTGTTGAACAGGCCCGAATTGTCAAGGAATTCCTTTGAATAGTTCTTGCTTTCAAGGAATTTTCTCAGCCAGAACCTGTCTTCCGGACTGTACCCTATCTTGAATTTTTCAAGGGTCTCCTTTGTGAGTCCGCGTTTTGTGATGTAGTCAAGGGCGAATTTTCCTGCGCTGGTTTCCATCAATGCATAGTGGAAAGTTCCGGCTATTCTCGTATAGAGGGTTCTGTATTCTTCCTTTAAGTTGGCGTTGGGATCTTCCCTCTGATGTTCCGATCCTCCGCTTTCATATTTGAGCGTAACACCGGCTTTCTTTGCGAGAATTGAAACCGCTTCTGAAAAGGATATTTTGTCCATTTCCTTGAGAAAATCTATTACCGTACCGGAAGCATGGCAGCTGAAGCAGTAGTAAAATTTTTTTTCAGGAGATACGCTGAAGGATGGAGTTTTGTCCTGGTGAAAGGGACAGCATCCCCACCAGTCACGTCCTTTCTGAGTAAGCTGAACTCTTTCTCCGATTACCTGGACGATGTCGGTCCTGTTTGAGACTTCTTCTATTGATTCGCGAGAAATAAAACCGGCCATTATTTTGATACGTAGTTGGTGTTTTCCGCCGCTATGTGCTCGTCAAAATTTGTACTGAAGGTATGGCGTCCCGTAGATGGATCCGTAAGTACAAAATAGTAGTATTTTGTCTTTGCCGGATTTGCAGCTGCCTGAAGGGCTACTGTTCCAGGGTTGGAGATAGGTCCTTCCGGAAGTCCAGCCCACATGTAGGTGTTATAGGGACTGTCGATCTTCAGGTCCTTGTATGTAATCCTTTCCGGATGGGGCAATCCCTGTATTTCCGTAATTATGTATTCAATGGTTGCGCATGAATAAAGTCCGATGTTGTGCCTGAGCCTGTTTGTGAAGACGCTTGCGATGACCGGAGCTTCTTCCTTTATCCTGTATTCCCGTTCAACAACGGATGAAAGTATTACAGTCTCATGGAGTTTCTGGCTTTCCATGCCCATGAATTCGGGTATATGTGAAATCTTTTCGAAAAAATTGTCGGCCATGGTCCTGACCACATCCTTTCCTGTCATTCCGTGGATCATGAAATATGTATCGGGGAAAAGATAGCCTTCAAAAGATGTGGCCGGAATATTGTATTCCGACAGCAGTTTTTCATCTTTGCAGGCTTCAAGGAATTCCACTGCAGGACATATTCCCTTTTCCTCAAAGATGCGGGCCATTTTTGATTTAGTCAGTCCTTCAGGAATCCCAACAGTAATGTATTCCTGTTCTCCAGACTGCAGCAGCTGGTAGATTTCCTTGAGCGACATGGAACTTTTTACGGTATATGTTCCGCTTTTTAGGGAAAAACTGCTGTTGCGGTCAAAAATATTGAACCTTGCGGCTATGTAGAGAGCCTTTGCCGACTTGATGAATTTCTCAGCCTCAAGTTTTTCAGAGACCTGCCTTACGGATGTTCCCGACGGAACACTTATCTTGCCCACGTATTCATTTTCCACGTCCGTAACAGGTCCTATGGCGTAGAACCAGCCTGTGAGAAGAAAAACAACACCTACGGCAATGAAAGCCATAAACCAGGCGACTGCAGCTATGAGTTTCGAAAGGATTTTTTTCATCAGAATTCTATTTCCTGTCCTTCCCTGGACATATGGATGCCTACAGTTGAACCTTCGGAATTATACTTATGGTAGTTGATTCCGGCTGAAAGGATGGCATCCAGTTTTTTGTCATCATAGGCAGGTTCATGATGGAAGAAATAAAGATCCTTCACATTCCAGAGGGATGCAAATTCAACGGCTCTGCTGAAGGAACTGTGACCCCAGTTTACCTTTTTGGCGGCCTCGGGATTTGTATACTGGCTGTCCAGAACAAGGACGTCCGCATCCTGG
>CALELJ010000012.1 GCA_937902445.1 uncultured Treponema sp.
TCCTTTGCCTGGCTGAAAAGTCGTTTAGATACTACGGCATTTTTTGGAAGCACCGATTCAACTTTCTTTACGTATTCAGAAGCATTATAAAACTCAAGATAATCAATTCCACCCTGAATCTGAAAATCTCCGCCATAATACATCTTAGCCTTGGTAGACATTGCAGAAAGCATGCCGCCAACAACAAACATCAGGAACAGGGAAACTCCGACACCCACCATGCAGACAAGAAAAAGAGAAACATACTGGCGCCATTTAGAGAGAAGAAAACGCGACGAAATCTTGAAGTAATACATCAGTTGCCTCCCTGCATTGCCCTGACAGGACTAACTTTCAATGCCATATGGACAGGATAAATCCATCCTATAAGACCGAGCACCACAGACAGGGCAATCGACTCAAGTATGTTCAGTATGGAAACGGAAAAACTTAGGGTATCGCTGCCAAACAACTGGACGAGGAATGAATTTCCAAGATGTATGTTCATCGATGAAATAAATGCACTTGCAATGGAACCTAAAATGCAGCCAATAATTCCGGCTGTAATAGTAAGGATGAAAGTTTCAACCATACATTCAGCAGAAACAAATTTTCGTGAAGCACCTTCAGCACGCATGGTTCCAATTTCCTGGGTCCTGTTAAGGACATTTACAACCAGCGTATTGTTTATCACTATGAAACCTGCAAAAAGAACAACGATGACACCGACATTAAAGATAAATCTTATCCAGAAAAGATATGTGGCAGTACTTCCGGCGGCACTTCTCCATGAAACAGCCTGAACAGGCCATCCGGATTTTTTGAAATCTGAATTCAACTGGTGCAGGGTATTCTTAATCAGTTTCCGGTCGCTCAATTTAAGGATTATGAAATTCCACGCAGTACTTTCGGTTTCTGAAACTGCAGTCCCCATGGAATCTTCAACGACAGTTTCTTCTACAGCCGGAACTTCATCTTCCGCGGTAAAATCCTCAGCATCATCAAAGATGGAATCAAAATCGAAATCATCATCAAGAAGATCGACATTATTATCTTCTATATCAACATTCTCGGAAGTGTCAGTAATATCAAGAAGAGAACGCAATGTAATCGGGTCGACAAGAATTATGCTGTCCAGAGTTTCATTCTGAATTGAGTATTCATATATGCATGAAACTTTTGCGGCGCGAATTCTAAATGACATTCTGTCTTCAACAAGGAACTGAAGTTCATCACCAATACCGGCCTTGTATTTTTCCGCAACCGCTTTCGAAAGGGCAACTCCCCTTTCGCCTCTGGCATAAGGTCTTCCTTCCGTAATTTTTATGGACGACATTACCTTCATGTATTCTTCGGCATCAACACCGAAAAGAGTTTCAAGTTCCTTGTCGCTGTTCTTGCTTTCCACAATTGCCCTTCCGGAAATCTGAGGAACAATATCTGCAACATTATTCTCTTCCTCAAGATAATCAACGATGTCTGAAAATGGAATGAGATGTGGTATTTCCGTGAGTTTACCTGTCACGGGAGTTTCATCGCCAAAAAGACTGAGCGGAACTTTTGCAACGGGACGAACCACTATGTCACCCGTAAAACTTTTTGAATATACGCTTTCAATTCCGTGTTCCGTACTGTCAAAAAGAGAATTCACAAGAACCATAAGCGTAATTGCAAAAGCAATAAAGAGAATGATTACAAAAGAACTTTTGCGAGATACTATATTTTTATATGCCAGGTAAAACAACATAATCTTTTCAATTATATAAAAAAAAGGAGGACTTTAACAGTCCCCCCTTTATCATCAGATCTGGTTAAGCGCTGATACGATGGCATCAACACCGGCTCTGCCTACGCTTGTTGACTTTCCGACACCCCAGTATTCATTTCCGTCCTCACAGGTAAGCTGAACGTAAGCAACAGCACTTGTATTGTTTCCAGTACCGATGCTGTGTTCATGGAATGCTGTTACACTGAACTTTGGTGCAGGTGTAGAACCAAGGGCTGCGGCAAAAGCATCGAGAGGTCCGTTTCCTTTTTCTCCGATGATATACTGCTCTCCCTTCCATATGATCACGCCACGGCAAAGTGTCGTTTCCTGATTACCATCATTGTTCTTTGATTCAACATGGGTTTCAGACAGATCAAGAATCTGCATGTTGTCTCTTTTGCCAAACCACTGTTTTTCAAAGATATCATAAATCTCTTTTGTCTGAAGTTCACGCTGTGCCTTGTCTGCCTCCGCCTGAACAACTTTTCCAAGGGCAGGATGCATTGCTTTTGGCAGTGTAAGCCCATAATCATTTTCAAGAATGTAGGCAGCACCGCCCTTTCCTGACTGGCTGTTGATGCGGATGATTCCTTCATACTGGCGGCCAATGTCATGGGGGTCAATATAAAGATAAGGAACATCCCAAAGCGTATTCTTTTCCATTTTTGTGCGGGCAGCCATTCCCTTGCGGATCGCATCCTGATGGCTTCCTGAGAATGCGGTAAACACAAGTTCACCCACATAAGGTGTGCGTGGGAAAATTTCCATGCCTGTGTATTCAGTATAGCGTTCTCCTACTGCCTGAACATCGCGGAAATCAAGTTCAGGATCAACACCCTGGGCATACATATTGAGGGCAACGTTTACGATATCAAGATTTCCTGTACGTTCCCCGTTTCCAAAGAGACAGCCTTCCGTTCTGTCGGCGCCGGCAAGCAAAGCCAGTTCTGCGGAGGCAACGCCAGTTCCGCGGTCATTATGACAGTGAGTGGAAATGATTACAGCCTCACGGTCACTGATATGGTCGGCAAAATATTCAATTGCATCTGCATAAACATTCGGCGTATAGCATTCAACAGTAGTCGGAAGATTGAAGATGATTTTATTGTCTTTTGTAGCTCCCCATTCCTTCATGACTGCATCACAAACTTCAACGGCATAGTCAATTTCTGTATGGGAGAAACTTTCAGGAGAATATTCTATGCGGATCTTCTTGCGTTCTTCTTCTGTAAGGCATGACTTGATGCATTTAATTCCTTCAATCGCAATCTGCTTAATTTCATCCTTTGACTTGTTGAATGTGTATTTTCTCTGGGCAGGGCTTGTTGAATTGTAAAGATGGAAAATCGCATGTGGAGCACCCTTGATGGCTTCCAGAGTCTTCTTTACAAGAGCCTCACGTGCCTGGCACAGAACCTGAACCGTAACATCTTCAGGAATGCGGTTTTCTTCAATGAGGCGGCGCATGAATTCATATTCAGTATCACTTGCGGCAGGAAAACCAACTTCGATTTCCTTAAAGCCGACTTTTACAAGGAGGTCAAAGAATGCAAGTTTTGTATCAACACCCATCGGATTTACAAGTGCCTGATTTCCGTCCCTAAGGTCAACGGAACACCAGATCGGGGCTTTTGTAATCCTGTTTGAAGGCCATCGGCGGCTCTTCATCTCAATGTCACCTACACGTCCATACTTTGTGCCTGGATTCATTACGCTCATTTTTAAACTCCTTGAAAATAAAAAAGACCTGCTGCCGTTAAGCAACAGGTCTGTAATTAACGTAGATAATATACAGCGACTTGCTACCTTGCGGCCTTTACACGAGACAATGACAATAGTAGAAGTAGTGCTGTGAATTTCATGAATACCAATCTAACTCTAAATTAAATAAAAGTCAACAAAAACATATTGATCTCATGCCCTTAAGTTCTTGAAAAGCTTTTCGAGGTTGGCGGAAAATTCATCTGTCGCATTCCTCAACTTCTTAAGGAACCCATCCTTATCAAGGGAACCAAGAACGGCTTCCTTTTCCGCACTGTTTCTGAAAGTGACAGATCTGAAATATTCAGTATAATCCCTCTCTCTTACCTGAATGGATGATTCAAGCATGTTCATGGAAACAAAGGCAACGTCCGCAAGGAATTTCTCGTAATCGATTTCCGTGAAGTATTCGATGGATTTCGAATATAGCCACTCAATTATGTAGAGAGAATAACGGGCTTTGTAATCACAATAATTTGACTCGCATTCATCATAAAACTTGTGGACCATCTCCCAGCTGTTGATTTCACCGTTTTTGATTTTAAATGTAAGTTCCTGAATCTTTGCGTTTGGAATTACCTGTCCACCTACATTTGTCCACTCATTGTACAGAGGAATTTTCTTTATTTCCGCTATATCCTCGATTGTGAGCATCTCCTTGTTTTTTCTGACGACATAAGACATAAGGGACTCTGCGGCAAAGTATTTCAGCACACGCCTGTATTCCCTGTATGCCTGTGAAGGTTTGTAAATAAGAGCACCATATTTATTCTGACAGCGGTCATCAACAAGAAGGAATTTGGAATCGTAATTCTTATGTAGGAAATCCTTTGCAATCACAAGTACATCTTCAGGAACACATTCCTTGATTTTTCTCCTGCATTCCCTGTAGAAATCCATATCACAAATTTCCTTGGTGTATTTTGCGGCATCACTTTCATTCATGTTGAGATATCTCGATGTAAGTTCAATGAGCCTGTTGATGGAGAAAACAATTTCCTGCACTGTATCAGGCGCAAGAGGATTAGTCTCAATATGCTGAACTATCTTAAAGCGCTTGTCGCGGGAGGCAAACTTATATTTATTTCTGACAATGGCAAACATGTTGTACAGGAACCAGTAAGCCGGAATTATATGCACACTGTTGTTCTCATAGTCTGGGGCAATAAGCGAAAAGGGATAAGTGATGTTCAATTCGTGGCGATAGGTACCTTTTGATGCAAGAACAAATGAAGCAAACCTTGAATCGAATTTGAAGTCGGAACACAGACCAGGCCAGAAACCTCTACCTGCAATCATCTCACAGTCCGGGCTTCTCGAATTATGGTTAGATCCGATGGTAGCCGCACTGGCAATATTCGACTGCCCCATGATGGTCGACGCAATAAGGAATGAAGAATTATGATGCTGCTCATGGAACGGATATATAAGGTTGTTCAGAAGTTCACAGCACGAAACCGTAGAGTTGTCTCCAAGAACGGAATTCAAAAGGCGTGCACCATATTTAAGCTGACAGTTTCTTCCAATTACAAATCTAACGGCAACTGCCTGGTAGAAAATATGACATCCATAACCGACAATACCGTTGACAAGTTCGACACCCTCGCCTATCTGGCTTGGTTCATTTTCAGAAGAGAGAATAGTAATATTCTTGAGTTTAAAGGCTCCCTTAATATATGCGCAGGATCCGACCTTAACATCCTTAAGCAGAGTTGAATTCTTGATTACGACATCATTTTCAACAATTCCGTATGTATCGCACTTTTTTGACTTTCCATATTCAGTAAGCTGGACAAAACGGTCCATAAGTTTTTTATCTTCTCTGTACCGCGACCAGATATAGGCATCTGCAGGAATGAGATCTACAAATGGAAGAACGGAACGATTTCCATTCTCATTGCCGACGCCAATCCAGATTCTGTTTTCCTCAGGTTCATTTTCTTTCAGGATGCCTTCGCCAAATTTCGAGTGGTTGGTACAGCTCATTTCCTGAATATTGAAAAGTATTACGCGGTCGCCCAGTCTATAGTTTACAAGATAGCTTACATTGTGTACTGCACAGTTATCTCCGACAACAACATCCTTAAGATATGAATGGGTAATTCCAGTACTTAATTCAAGATCGTGATAGGTAATGGAGCTGTCAGTCAGTTCACCAAGAACTACATATCCATGGAATTCCGAATGCCTTATCATGGCAGGATCAAAAGCATTTTCATCACTGCTTACAAAAACATTTTTCCAGGCTGGATCATCAGAAACATTGAAATTTGATTCAAGGATCTTGATTTCAGATGCGGTCAAATTCCTTTTACCGGCAAGAAGTTTTTTATCTATGGAGTCAATATCAAAATGAGTAGTCTTGTTCGATGTTATTTTCAACATTCTTCAATTTTAATAAGAATCAATGAAAATTGCAATTTTCAGGATTTCCTTTTATTATTCAAATAGAATTATGCATGACATTAAGAAGTTCTTTTTTTCCATTGTTTTGATATTCGTCCACCATCTTTCCTTGGCTCAAGGCAGCATCCAGATTGAAAACAGTGCACTTTCATTGAACATATTCACCTTGCAGAACGGTTTGACTGTCTTTGCCATACCAGACAAAAGCAACGCCCTTGTTTCCATCGAACTTGTAAACAGAGCCGGAATTTCAGAACAAGACCAGTCCACCTGTGGATTTTTTTCAATGCTTGCAAGGCTTCATGAACTCCACATGAAGGACTACCTGGAACTCCACAACGGTAGATGCCAATGCAATTCCGACAGCACAAAAATATCGCTGCTCATATCAGCCGAGGAAATTGAAGACTGTCTTGAACTATTATCAACCCAGTTCGCAAGCGCAGTTTTTTCAGACAAAGAAATAAAAGCAGTCCACGACCAGATGAAAAAGGAGTCTGCTGAATACGCACAAAGCACATCCGGATTCATCAACAGCTCAATCGATTCAAGAGTTTTTTATGAACAGCCATGGAAACATGATTCTGGAATCTATCCTTCTCTTTTTTCAAGCTACTCCGTCAGTCAAATCAGAACAATTCTTTTGAATATAAGTGCAAACTATTACATACCTGAAAGCAGCGCCATCTTCATCTCCGGAAATATCGATACAAAAACCCTGGAGAAACTGTGCGAATCAAAACTCGCCTCGTGGAAATCAAATTCAAAACCGCGTAGAACAGTTCAGTCTGAAAAAATGGAAGGCAAAAACGGACAAAGAAAATACGTGATTGTTTCAGACCAGTTTTCAAAGGAACTGACCCAGGTTGTAGTTCAATACACATCAATGGACATGAATCAATGCGACATAGCCGCCGCAACAATGAACCGGGATGAATCGACGTTTAAAGAGGCATTCGCTTCAAATCCTGTTACAGCCATCAGAAGCACGGAATATATTGCTGCAACCAGTGCCCATAAAAACGGAAAATCAAGGCTCATTATCCAGACCCTCATGGAAGAACCCTATTTCTTTTCAAAACCGGAATTTCCTGTAGAACATCTGACTGCCGCAGGTCAAGGTGATGTTTTCCTTGGAATTTTAAAAGACAAAATAGATTTTAAAAGAAAAGAGTTCATAGACAGCCAGAACATGATTCTTGAAAAGCATTCTGTCACGGCAGGAAACGGAAGGGCCATGAGTTCCCTTCTTGCAGATTACTGGCCTTTTTCAAAATGGACGAAGCCGGAAGACTTTTACAATGATTTTCAGGACAATACATACGGAATTCTGAACGTCACTGAGGATGACATCTTGCATCATTTGAGGGATGAAGAACCGTTCATATTTCTTCTTGTAAACAAGGATAAATACGAAAAGCAGAAAAAAGATTTTCTCGACAAAGGCTATGAAAAAATAGATGACAAGAACAGTTCCTGGTGGAAAGATGAGCTGCTTGCAAAAAAAGCAAAGACTGAAAAAAAGCATGCTGTTGAACTGGAAAAATCAAAAGATGGAATAGTCATAAGATCAAGGCCATCAGAAATTTTCTATGCAAATTCAATCAGGAACATAAAGGAAAAAAAACTGTCCAATGGAATCCCTGTTACGGTCAAGGAAAACAAGGGATCACAGACGGTCTGCATCTCAACTGCAATCTCAGGTGGCATGCTGGCCTCTCCCGTCAAGGAAAAAAATCTAAGGTCTATTCTTGTTTCCGCAGCAGCAAAAAACTCACACATCAACGGTGCAACCTCTGAGACTCTGGAAACTGTTTCCTACATCACGTGCGAGGTCCACAAGGACAGTCTTGAGCAGGCCCTTGATGCAATTTCAAATGCCCTGATCTATGGAGAAATAACACCTGTACAGGCAGACCGCCTTTTTGCCGAGGAAAGCTACAGCACCCTTATGAAAAACGCAGATCTTGGCACCCAGATGAGGAACAATGTTTTTGCCTATCTTTTGCGGGACACAAACCCGGGTCAGATTTTCAGGGACTATGACAACAAATACAATTCATCTTCATATCAGTCCCTTCTTTCAGGTTACACGGAATTTCTGGACGCTTCACTTTATTCCATCGTCGTCTGTGGAGATGTTTCATATAAGGAGGTTTTCTCAGCAGCGGAAAAATCATTCGGCCGGCTGAAAGCTCAAAATGAAAGAAAAAAATGGACTTTCCCGGAACTCAAATGGAAAAACCGCCAGAGAAACATCCAGCTGAGACATCTATATTCTTCCGACCTTCCTCCGGAACTTGCCCCAAAGGAATCTCCACTTCTTGTTCCGACAAAGGAATTTCTTGATCCTGTTCAGCTTTATTTCAAGGCACCTGACAACAGCAGGGATCTTATGCTTTTCAACGCACTTCTAATGGAACTGGCCAGCAGGATGGATAAAGAAACTGAATCCTACTGCATCTCCTATGACGCCACGAAAAACATTCCTGCAGGATACATCCACGGAAATAAAATAAAAAAAGCAGATTCATTTTTTAAAACATATGAAAAGAAAAGAAAGGAACTTCTGGACGAACTTGAAGACAGGGAAAAGTCTGAAAAGTGCATGAGGACCATCAAATCAAGATATGAAATAAAGGTCTTCGAAAAAACGGACACCAATACAGGAAATGCAAGATTGATCCAGGACGGAATCGCTGACGGAAATTTTTCTGAATATCTCAATCGCTATCTGGATCTTGAAAATGCAGACGCCAGAAAATTCATTGGAATTCTCGACAAATTCATACAGGAAGAACCCATGATGAAAGTGTTCTCCGTTGATGGAAAAAAATAAGGCACGCTTATCTTCAAAAGCATGCCTTCATACAGTTAAAAAAATAATTTTATTCGGACATATAGTCCACGAGGGTTGTCACTTCGATTCCCTCAAGGACTTTATTAAAATTGAGGAAAGGAAGCCCGATTACGCCAAAGACATCTGTAACCTTTGCACCGCCCTGGGCCATAAGCTTTACGGCAGCATTTAATGTTCCGCCTGTAGCGATAAGGTCGTCAATCAAAAGGATGTTCTGCCCTTTCTCAACATCGGCTGTATGAACCTCTATTTCTGCTGAACCATATTCAAGATCATATTTCTGACTGTAGGTTTTTGCAGGAAGTTTGCCCTTTTTACGGATCAGAATCAATGGAATCCCCATGCGTTCGGCAAAGCAGGAAGCAAAAATAAAGCCACGGCTTTCAATGCCTGCAACAGCATCAATCTTTTTGTCCCTATAAATCTCACACATGCGGTCAATCGTATATTTAAATTCCTCAGGATGACGAAGAATGCCAGTGATATCATAGAAGAGAACGCCTTTTTTAGGAAAATCAGGTACACGTCCTATGACCTTGTCCAATGTATTGAAGTCTTTCTGTTCCATAATTAATTCCGCCTCCCTGAAAAATTATTTTTCAACTTTGACATCTTTGCGAGACATCTCAATGCGTTTTACACGGACATCTTCAAGATATTTTTTTGTTTCTTCTGCCTTGTCATTCTTTATGTATTCTTTAAGAACACCAAGGGATTTTTCAAAGTTCTCAATATGCCCCACAAGTTCCGCCTTGTTGGCAAGGAAAAGTTCAGTCCACAAAGGAGCATTGATCATGGCAATGCGTGTAAGGTCCTCAAAGCTTCCGCCTCCAAACTGCGTTACCTTTGCATCTTCTGCACTGTTCACCAGGGCACTTGCGATGACATGGCAAAGCTGGGAAGTAAAGGCAATCTTATGGTCATGGACACGACCGTCAGTCTCAACAATCTGAGTGAATCCCATTTCCGTAATCAGCCTTTTGAACTGCTCTACGTTTTCCGGCTTGTTGGAAGCAAGAGGCATGAGGATGTAATTATGGTTCTTGAAGAAAGCGGCGTTGCTTGCGGCATAGCCTTCTTTTTCTCCACCAGCCATAGGATGCCCCGGAATGAAGTCGTAATTTTCACTTTCAATTTCTGAAAGACGGTCAAAGATTTCTGCCTTGACTCCGTTGATGTCAGTGACTACGGAACCTTTCTTGAATGCATTTTTGTGTGCCGCAAGAAAATCCACAGTCATATGGGGATAGAAGCAGACGAAAACAAAATCGCACAGTGCAAGCATTTCATCAACTTCATCAAGGGTATAGAAGTCGTCAAGAACACACTGGCTCTTTGCAAGTTCAAGGGCTGCAACGTTGCGGGTTGAGGCATAGATCTTCCCCGTTGAACCACCGCTTGAAAGAATGTTTTCGCGTATTGATTTTGCGATGGAACCGCCCATGAGGCCGAGGCCGACGATTCCGTATGTAAGTTCGTTAAGTTTTTTCATAGTAACCTACATTGTCCTGTTTTCAACGGCTGCATATTTTCCAAGCTTAACCATAAGCTCTTCAAACATGGTTGGATTAAGCTGCTGGGATGCATCACTCCATGCCTTTTCGGGATTGCAGTGAACTTCAATCTCAAGGCCGTCACAACCTGCGGCAACAGAAGCACAGGCAAGAGTTCCAACCATCCAGCGGATTCCAGAAGCGTGGCTTGGATCAAGGACAACAGGAAGATGGCTTACCTTATGAAGATAAGGAACTGCACTTACATCAAGGCAGTTTCTTGTATAGCCGTCATAGGTGCGGATTCCACGCTCGCAAAGGATTACGTTTTCATTTCCGTTTGCCATGATGTATTCAGCAGACATGAGGAGTTCCTGGATTGTTCCGGAAAGACCGCGCTTAAGCAAAACCGGTTTACCGAATCTTCCAAGTTCCTTGAGAAGATCAAAGTTCTGGAAGTTGCGGGCACCAACCTGAATCAGATCAACATTGTGGAAATTGCCGATTTCACTGATTGCCATAAGTTCAGTACAGATTGGAAGACCTGTTTCCTTTTTTGCAAGTTCAAGGAGACGGATTCCGTCCTTTCCCATCCCCTGGAAACTGTATGGAGATGTACGTGGCTTGTATGCACCACCGCGGAGAATTCTTGCACCGGCTTTTTTAACGGCACGGGCAGCATTAAGAATCTGCTCTTCACCTTCAACGGCGCAAGGTCCTGCAATGACAGGAACTGTCTTTCCGTCACCGATAAAGCAGGAAGTCACGCCAGACTGGTTTGCTCCGATTTCAACGACTGTGTTCTCAGGATGGAATTCACGGCTTGCCATTTTATAAGGAGCTGAAACACGTTCAGCACTTTCAACAATGTCATTGCTCAAAAAGTCCCGAGGTTCAAGTTTGGAAGTATCCCCCAAAAGACCTACTACAGTCTTTTCGACACCTTTTACTACATGACAGTCAAGACCCTTTGCCTTAATGTCACTGATAAATTCCTCGACTTTTGTTTCCCCGAATCCATTCTTAAGAACAACAATCATTTCTAGTCTCCCAATGCGTTTCTAAGATCCTCGATGAGATCATTTACATTTTCAACACCAACAGAAAGACGGATCATGTCAGGGCTTACACCGCAGTCAATGAGTTCCTGATCGGAAAGCTGACGGTGTGTGGCGCTTGCCGGATGAAGCACACATGTACGGCTGTCTGCAACGTGTGTAGCTATCATACCAATTTTAAGCTTTCCCATAAAGGCCTCGGCGGCTTTTCTTCCGCCCTTTACACCAAAGCTGATGACACCACAGGTACCCTTAGGCATGTATTTTTTTGCAAGTTCATAATATTTGTCACCTTCAAGGCCTGGATAATTTACCCATTC
>CALELJ010000013.1 GCA_937902445.1 uncultured Treponema sp.
GGTGAACCAGCACCCCACGGGTAGGCACCAAGGCCTGCACCGGCATCCCTTGCACTTAGAGAGAAATTCAATTTATTGAAATAGAATTTATCCTCAACTACAGAAGAACCTTCATTACCAGTAACTGAAGCGGTTGCAGTTGGAGCCTTATTATCAAACGGAAGAATGTATGCGTAATAGAATACGCTGTTGCCTGCAAAGTCTGTGGCAGAAACTTCGTAGAGGTTTTCTTCCGTCTCGGTTGATACATAAATGGCATAGCGTTTCTTTCCATTATTATCATCTGTACATTTTCCAGTTAACAAAGGAGAGGTAGGTCGATCTTCAAAATGGATTTCCTTTAGATTTGAATCAGCATAACCTGTCTCACCCTCACGTGGGAATTCAAGAAGACCAATGGCAGTCTGACTGTTCCATTTTGTACCGTCCCACTTCTTGATGGCAACCTGAGAAATTCCACCATCATCCTTTGCCCAAGTATTAACATAGAAGACAGGATTGTTGCTACGGATCTTAAATATGTAGGATTTTCTTTCCTCTTCATTTCCACCCCAGACATCATCAACATTGACTTTAGTTGAGTATCTGTATGACTTGTTTCCACTTAGAGAGTAAAGATGACTAAAGGCATTTTTACTATATCCGCCTGTGTCTAAGAACTTCTTTGTTGCATCTCCCTTGAATTCTTCATTAATTGGAAAACTCATCACATTAGCATTTGAAGGCATTACATCGCTATCGTCCTTTTGATAGGCCATGGTATATAACTCGCCTTCAGTATGGAATGTGCTGTTATTATCAGCAGCGGTCACACCAACACGCATGGTTGGCGCACTGGCATCAACTTTAACGTTGAGATGACAATCCCAGTAGTTTCCTGTTCTATCATATATACTGAAATACATCAGGGATGTGCCGTTATCCTTGTTATCCATTGCTTCGAGATAGACTTTAGGCGGAATTTTTATCGTCAAGTTTCCATCAGCATCAACCGGAGTTGCAGCACCAATTACGTTTGGCAGAATACCAGCTCCATATATGCCCGATCCTTTTGAGGAAGCCATATAATCAGTATCTCTTTCTTTTGCAATGGTATCATTGTACCAACTTGCAGGAATTTTAATCTCGAATGGACTATTAGATTCTATTGCAGCTGCAAACTTTTCACCAGCCCCGGCAATAGTAGCTTCAACAATCCACTTATTTCCCGGCTGCTTTACATAAGACTCTCCTGGATTTGCTTTTCCAGATGTCCATGTATTGTCAGAAGTTGCCGGATGTCCCATATCGTGAGTCCATGTTTTACCAAGCTTAGTAATCGAGATGTTACCAACCTTATCATAAATGTAGAGATATAGAGGCTTATTTACAATTTCAAACAGATAAGGAACAGTTGTATTTACGCGTTTACTATCATAGACATCACCTGTTGAGCTAACAAACCATTTGCCCTCAAGATTGTCACCTGCTTGATTTGATTGAGTTTCATAACTGTTATCATCGGCTGAAGTCCAGTACTTGTAACCTGTAATGCCAGAAACAGTAGAAACCTTAATATTGAAATTGCTGAGCATCGAGTCATAAGTATATGTATTGTTATCATCATTTTTAGATGCTGAGCCTTTAATCGCATTTTCAATATATTCATTGCTATTACGCTGCTTTATGACATGGTTTCCATAATAAGTTATTCCAGAAGGATCAGTGTATACCCTATAAAGATCCATATCATCAAGATTACTATACAAACTTGTGTATACAGGATCTTTGAAACGAGCAGCATATTTTTTTACAGTTTCAGTCACATCATTAAGTTCATTATCTTTATGTGCTCCATATTTCGATGGTGGCACAAGTTTCTGCATTTTCTGAGCGAACTCTTCGCCGGAGTATTCGGTAAATGCGAGATGTTCATAATATCTATAAGAACCAAAAGTACTAAAGTCTGAATTGCTAACAGATTTAGCATTTGTCGGGAAATCATCGCCAACAATAGCTACCTTCGGCGGTTCATTGTTCCAGACAAATTTATCTTCATTACCATTTTTGATGCGGTAAATACCTTTGTTTCCTACATAGTCTTCCAGGTAAAGCCAGAGAGTACCAAGTTTACCTTCATCACCATGTGGCATTAGGATGTTCCAGAGACGTTTGCCATCTGTACTCTTCTGCTTGAAGTATGACCATTTTGTAAGGGAAGCAGATGACAATCCTGCAAAGTCTGATTCCTTAGGTTCAACTGTGTCTGTGCCATCACGGAACAGAACTCTTGCACGCAATGTGAAATCAGAAGGCTGCGAACCATTTTCATACAAAGGCTGAACATTATTTGTACGCTCTTCCTGAGCATCCCAAAGGATTGGTTCATTGGACTTTACAAGAAGCTGAAGGTATACTTTGTGGTTGTAGTACTGAATGTTTTTTACAGTATCACGGTAAAGGGCACCAAAACGGTCACAGCCAACAGCACGATAAGTGCTTCCTTCTGGATGATCAGTTTCCCCAGAAATGTTCTTAAAATCATTATCATCACAGCCACCGGCAAAGATGATGAACTGATCATCAAGGGTGTTTTCGACACCCTCACTCCATTTCACAACTCCCGGCAACTTCTTGTCATAGATCCAGCTGACACTATCACCACTATGGCATGGATAGTTGCCATCTGTATGTGTAGTCATTGCTGCATCCATGGAAGTTGGCCTTATTGGAATCTGATAGATGTTTGCACAATTGTCCATGAGAAGAAGTGTCAATGGCGGAACACCTTTGGATGAATCAGGAATTTCATATACGATATCTTCACCATCATAATCATTCCATGTAACACGGGAATCAAAGAAGGCTGCCCCCAATGTACCTACAGGCCATGCTGCATCCCAGTTGCTTTCAGTAGCTGTGGAATTCCATTTTTTGTAATAGTGGGTAATGGCCCATTTTGCAAGACCTGAATCTCCAGGAGTTGGAAGTCGCTGGCTATAAGAAGGAACATCAGAGCTTGAAACACCGCCGATGAGCATTGTGCGATAAGAAACACCGCTTTTAAGATTTATTTTTATCTTATATCTTTCTCCATCTTCCCCTCCAGCAAGAACATACTGGAATGAACTCAAACTTTTAGTATTATGCCCATCTTTATCATTCCAGAAATCGAATGCTGTAGCGTCGTGAATTCCCGAAGCTGTGTTTTCAACTTTATTTCTGAACACCTGCTTACCATCCGGAATTACGAGTTCCATGAGGTTTGTAAGGGATATTCTTTTACGGACATCATCTGTTGCAGTTCCATAATCAGTACCATCAACAGTAATGCTTGGAGATTTGTTATCCTTTATGACATAGAACTGGTGCGGATCAGATACGTTGCCTGCCCTGTCGGCTGCAACATAGGTGTATGGGTTAGGCATAGGATTGTCAGCCCAGTCTTTTGAACCATAGTAGTAATAACCAACATCTCCAGTTGTACCAAGCCTACTTGTAGAAAAATCAACTGCACGATTAGTAGAATAGGCATACCCATATGCATTAAGAACATCCTGTGATGTTGCTTTACCTGCTTCTATGCTGTTAACAACCTTTATCTGTAAATATCTTTCATTGATGCTGCTGATACTATTGGTATCCTCCACTTTTATAGGCAATCGTCTATATGCCTGTGAAGTATAGAAGAAACGTATTTCACTACCCGTGTTTCCAGCCATTGAACCATAAGTTTCAAGTCCAAGGTCACCCCAGGCTTTTAGGCCATAAGTTTCATAATCGGTATCATTTTTCTGTCTTGGATACTCATACTTTCTAAAGTTATCAAAGTCTTGACGATCATAAGCAAATGGTCCTTCATCAGCCAAAGTAGGAGGTGTCTTGTCGAGGATAATTTTTTTATCTTTTGTCGACATGCCAGAATAAGAAACGCCAGCCGGAGAATATGCCGTTGCATAGACAGTTTTTTCGCCGTCATCCGTTGTATCAAGAAGAACATTGAAGAACTGGAATGCTGTCTGAGTATCAAAGGATTTATTAAATTCAATTGAACGGTTATCATCCGTAAATCGATAGTTTTCAGGAGCAAGCAAAGAACCCTTAACATGAACAACGGTGGTGTTTGTGAATTTTGCACCTGAGAGTGTAATCTTTCTTACGGAGTAATTTTTATTTGCAACGTCCACTGTAGGAGAACTTACAGTAACATTGATGATCTCAAAGTTTGTGAAACCTTCTTCCGACTTTCTAAGGTCATAAGGTCCGTCACCGCTACCTATGACATTACCGTTAGCATCGCACGGGCTTCTGTCTTCAAGCTTGATTGAAGAAATAACTGCTGGCAGTGCATTTGCTACAACGGTGGCAATGTCTTCAGTTCCGTCTTTCTTAGCCTTGATTGTAGTCACTGAAGTTTCAGGAGAATGCTGGGCAAAATCCTTGAGTGTAAAGCTGAAACGGTTTTCATCAGATGCACTTTCATGATCCATGTATTTTACATTTTCAAAGTTACAGTTCGTCATTGAAAGGACAAATTCAGGGCTTTCATCCTTCACAACCGGATCGCCGCTGTCAAGGAAAGTGATGACCTTTCCAGTTCCGTCTACGGTATAGTCGGTACCTTTCACAAGATCTTTTGTGCTGCCGCTGTGGATGACAGAAAGGGTTGATTCAGATGAAAGACGCACATTGCAGCCGCTTTCAAAGGTAATCTGCTGCACACCGGAAGTCTGTTCCGTAATATAAAGATCCAGAGTAAATGAATTTTTTCCAGTCTTATAGTCAAATCCAGCCTGGGCTCCGGCAAAATATACAGTTCCGTCTGTACCATATGGGATGACCGATTCAATAACTGGGACTTCAACTTCACCGACCGTAACAGGAGGAATCACTACCTTGCTTATCACAGGTTTAACACTGTCGCGGCTTATTGAATAATGAGATGCAGTGCCGTTTTCATTTTCCGCGGCTGTCTTGAGGCTTACGTCAATCAAATAAGAACCGTCACGATCCTGGTCATCAATGGTAAGGCCTTCAAAAGATACCACACCAGACTTTCTTGGAGTTGCAAACGTAAGTGTATTTCCGCTTACAGAATAATCCGTATTCTTTACAAGTTCTGTTCCGCCGAAATAAACCTTGAGACCATCATTTGCAAGAGAATCATTGCGCTGGGTACCTGTAATGGTAACGGCAATACTGATGGTCTTTACGCCTGAAACTGTTGCACCGAGTTCAACATTAAGTTTCTGGTCATCAACGACTTTCTTGCCTGTGATGCCAGGAATGAGAGAGCTTCCTTCAGCTACAGACCATGAAATAGCCGCAACCTCCGGAGTCTTTACATCAAGTACGATCTGCTGGGAACTTACAGAATCTCCAGTCCATTCAGCAAAGTCTGTTGCATAGGCGCTGATAGATCTATTTTCAGAATCTGAAGCAACGAGAGTGACGCCGGTGAGTTCAACAGTCTCAGAACCTGCCCTCAACGGAGGTGTGAAGGTTACTGTATTTCCACTGACAGTACAGGTTTCACCCGTAGAAACTGAAGCACCAGTGATTGTGGCACCAGTGACCGTAAGCACACGGATGCCGGAACATGAATTGCCCTTCTCGGCATCGCCAAATACTACAGTGGCGTTGACCGTATTGCTGTTGGTGTAAATGTATTTGTAGTTTGTAGTTCCGTCTGTCCAGGTAGTCGTACTGTCGGCATCATGGAGAACGACCGATGCAACTACAGGAGCTGTCGTGTCGGCAAAAACACTTTTTCCATAGCTGAAATCGCAAGGATCAGTTGAAGCAAAGTCTTCGACCCGGAAGGAAACTGTATTTCCAGATTCGCTGTCCTTGTCGTTGAAGATGATTCCATTTACCTTGACGGAAACATTTGAGCCGAAAATTGAAGGGCTCTTGAAATTGGTAAAATTAATTTTGTTTGAAGATGCATCAAGGGAAACATCCGATGCGGCAACACCGTTTACTGTTACTGTGGTTGCTTCAGTGATTCCAATGGTTCCGCCAAGTACGATTGATTTGATTCCGGAACCTGTTTCATTGACGGCAAAGGAAACGGAATTGCTGTTGTAGGCGTCGCGCTTGAGCCACTGTGTATTGTCTCCTGGCCTTACGACAATGTTGTCGACAGAAACCGTTGCCTGGTTTACGGAAGGAGAAGTTGTATCCTTGAACATTGCAATCGGAGAAGATGACGGTGATTCATTGAGAGCCTGGTCGATGAGGCTTACGCTTACGTCATATTTTCCATCTACGGCCGCAATAGGGATTCCCCTGAAGAAAAGATAACCGCTTGTGAGGGCCGAAGGAATTTCGTAGAATTTGTATGAAGAATCAGTTACATCTTCCACCGGAACAAGGGCAAGTTCCGTTCCCGATGGAACATCATCAGATGCACTGTAGTAAACCTTTACGCTGTGGGCAAGAGCGTCTACAACATTTGAATCCTTTGAAACCTTAAGGGCGATTCTTCTTACGCCGGAAAGTGTTTCTGTAAAGCCTACCTTGAGCTGCTGTTCAAGAACATCAAGCTTTGAGTTGTTGATTGTCTCCGCATTGGCTGAGTCAACCCACATGTATGAATCAACAGTAGGTTTTGTATTGTCGTATGTGATTGCAGTGATGCCGACAACAGGAGAAATGTGTCCAAGGTCATCCATGAATGCAACTGAGATAGGAACATATCCGTCTGTATTTGGAAGCACTGCATTCTTAAGGTCATATGATACGGAAACATCCTTCCATCCGGCATCATTTTCTGAAGGAGCCCATTCGTCGTTTTCGGCACCTGAATGGAAAATCCACTTCATGTCTTTCTTTGCCGAGCGCAGGTGGAAATGACCGCTGTCGACGATACCGGCAACAGGATTGTCCTTTTCCATGTCCTTGAATCTGATCGTTCCAAGAGTCTTTTCGTTGTACCACTGGTAGATGGCGCTTTCAGAATCCGACTGGATGGCATCCTTGATTGCGATGGCGTCAGGAGCGCTTGTATCCTTTACGATGAACACAGACTTGTAGCCGTTGTCGTTTTCAGGGTTTGTACAGTTGTCATCGAAACCAAAGTTGCCGACAGAGTCAGCAAGAGCGACATCGATACGAATAAGACCATCAGGATAGTCGGTGATGTCATAGCTGAACAAGGTACCGGTTGTCTCATTGAATTCTGATTCAGGGATATCCTTTGAGTAAGATACGCCGGCCGCATAGTCCATTTCAACAACTTTTTCTTCTGCGATGTTGGCTCCGGTTGGAGTTCCGTCTTTGTTATAGACAAGACAAGAGCGGGTACCAATAATAACAATATCGCTTTCAGATTCATCGCCGGAAGCATTGATCTTGTTCTTTGAAGAACCCTTGTATTCAATACCGTGGACGTAGATGTCGACGATGTTGGATTTAGTTCTGTAAGTTGCGATGGTATCAAAAGCCGCATCATCAAGGCTTGTTGCGCAAAGTTCATCAGAGACACCCTTGACGCTTGCGACGTTGGCTTCTGAACGGAACTTGCTGTAGATGTCTTTGAATGTATTGTACTTGCCGTCAACACCAAATGTGAGGACGTCGATTCCAGGAGAAGAAGAGTCGACCGCAGTACCGACACGGAACTGGAATGAACTTCCGGAAGCAACGTTATAACCATATATATCTTTTACTTCACCTGTATAGCGGACAGTGATCTGACCGTTTGCATTGAAGAGTTTATCCGATTTAAGTTTGAAGGTGATGAGTTTGCCACCCATGCTGAAAATAGGACTTTCAAAATAATCTGAAATATCAGTGAGGGAAACGTCGGAAGATTCCGTGATTGTCGCACGTCCCTGGAGGAATGTAAAATTGGAAGCTCCTGTTTCCTCATCATAGAAACTTTTTGGATCCATAGGCTTTGAGAAAAGAAGGCGGATACTCATGTTGCGGACAACGTTTGCTTCGCCTGAACCCGGGATACTGACTGTGAGCATAGGGCGTTCTACACAGACCGGAACAAGCACGATGTCATTTCTGTTTGCATGGATCGTTACATTTGTGATTTCTGAATTAGGATTTTCAAACGTTACAACTGTGGAATCAAGTTCAAATGGAGCAAAACTTTCGGCATAGCTTTCTGGATTCTGGCACAGAAGTGTCGTATGCTGCTTGTTTGGGTCAAAGAAGTCTGTGGAGAATGCAGCCCATCTCCAGAATCCGTAGTCTGTTTCAGGAACCATTGAAACGGAACTTACAACATCCTGCTTGAATACTTCATATCCGTTAGGAATTGTGGTTCCCATTTTTGTTGCGGCACAGCGGACAAATACGTTGAGTTTTTCCGCATTGGCAACACGGACTTCTTCTTCTACGGAACTGAAGAAATCGTCGTCCTTCATCCATGAGTCACAGGAGTTGAATATACTCACGCACAAAAGCGGAATTATTGAAGCAATGGCTTTAGCAATTCTGTTTTTTCTCATTGTATTTATCCCCTACATTCTTTTTTTACTTTTACTGAACTCTGTGCCTTCTTTGCAATTCCCAAGGCTGCTGCAAGAGCGAGAAGCAAAGCGGCGATGGACATTTTCCTTGCCGGATTTTTGCTTTCACTGTATGTCTGTATTTTTTCTTTTACAGCCGGAACTTTTTCAATTGTCTTTGTTTCGACTGCATCGGTTTCTGCAACTTCAACAGGTGTGCTTACTGTGACCTCAGCTGCGTTGCTTGCCACGGCCTCAGCTGCATTGTTTGCCACGGTCTCTGCTGGTTTTTCTTCAACAGCCTTGCTTGCCGGTGTCTCTGCTGCCTTGCTTGCCACAGTCTCACTTGGTTTTCCTTCAACGGCCTTGCTTGCCACGGCCTCAGCTGCATTGCTTGCCACAGTCTCACTTGGTTTTTCTTCAACGGCCTTGTTTGCCACAGCCTCGGCGTCGTTGCTTGCCACGGTCTCACTTGTTTTTTCTTCAACGGCCTTGCTTGCCACGGCCGGCGTTTTTGGAACAAATGTGTATGATGTTATTTTTTCAACAGCCTTGGCATCCTTTTCCGAAAGGTAGCTTGAGAAAGGATTTGTCTTTGGTGCATCAGCATTGGCAATTTTCTTTGTCTTTACAACTGTTCCAAAATCCTTGTCAGGATCTACGGCAAGTACATCATCCTCATAAAGGTAGGCCTTTGAGTTTTCTGTTTCTCCCATTTCCTCTTCATAGGAACGCATGCCCGGAATGACTTCTGCTGTGTAGGCTTCCGTATTTGCCCATTCTTCTGAAGGCTGTTTTGTGAATCTTGGGACGGCAATATTTTCAACCGGTGGAAGCTGTGTCATTACAGGCACAATCGCAGGTGATGGAGCATCCGCAAATTTTTCTTCCGGAACTGAAGTTTCCATTTCATTTTGTACCGGCTCAGTAACCGATGGTTCTTCAGATGCGGCAACTGCTGGTTCCGGGATTTCAAATACAGGATCTTTTTCAACTGCAAGGAATTCATCAAGGTCGAATTCACCGGATTCGATTTCTTCAAGCTCAAAAGTTGCAAGTTCATCCAGATCTTCTTCATCGGCGGCGGCAATGTCATAGTTGCCGTCTGTTTCAAGGCCGTCAAATTCTTCTGTTTCTTCTATTTCTTCTGCGGCGACTACCGGTGCCGGAGTTGCTTCTACTACTGGTGCGGCAACTGCTACCGGTGCTGGTGTTGCTTCAACTTCTGCGGCGATTTCTTCTTCCGCTGCCATTGGTTCAGCATCCGGAACAAGAATCACTGGTGCTGTTTCTTCTACTACCGGTGCGACAACTGCTACTGGTGCTGGTGCTGTTTCTACTTCTGCTACAACTGCTACCGGTGCTGGTGTTGCTTCAACTTCTACCGGTGCGGCGGCGGCTACT
>CALELJ010000014.1 GCA_937902445.1 uncultured Treponema sp.
ACAGTTTCAGGTCAGCTTGAAGCAGAAACTCTTGCAACAGCATTGAGCCGCGTATATACATTCGGACCTACATTCCGTGCGGAAAATTCAAACACTCCACGTCACCTTGCAGAGTTCTGGATGATTGAACCGGAAATGGCTTTCTTTGACCTTGACGACGACATGGACCTTCAGGAAGACTTCGTAAAGTATCTCCTCAACTGGGCCCTTACAAAATGCCGCGAAGACCTTGAATTCTTTGACAAGAGAATCCAGCCAGGCCTCATCGCACAGCTTGAAAGCGTCGTAAACAGCAACTTCGTACGCATCTCATATACAGACGCAATCAAGGAGCTTGAGAAGCACGCCGACAAGTTTGAGTTCAAGCCATACTGGGGCTGCGACATCGCTACAGAACACGAACGTTACCTTACGGAACAGATTTTCAAGTGCCCTGTAATGGTTTATGACTATCCAAAGGAAATCAAGAGCTTCTACATGAAGCAGAATCCGGACGGAAAGACAGTCCGCGCATGTGACGTTCTTGTTCCTGGAATCGGTGAGCTCAACGGCGGATCTGAACGTGAGGAAGACTACGGAAAGCTCATGCAGGCAATCAAGGACCGCGGAATGGATGAAAGCATCTATGACTGGTACCTCAACCTGCGCAAGTTCGGTACAGTGCCACACTCAGGATTTGGAATGGGCTTTGAACGCCTCATCCGCTACGTAACAGGCATGGAAAACATCAGGGATGTAATTCCATACCCACGCGCTCCAAAATTGGCAGATTTCTAGAAGCCATGGATGGCGCAGCATTAAGCGCGATCAATGGGACTGTCAAGTTTTCGCAAGAAAACTTGAGGAACACAAATGACAGGACGTCATTTGTGTGACCTGATTTCTAAAGAAAGTTGAAAGAATGGCCGAATAGGTTTATAATTTAACCACTGCATGTCAGACTTGCGGTGGTTATTTTTTTGCTGCATAAGGAGTGTTTTTGTATGGCTGAGCAAAACGAATCTGAGCTTGACATTTTTGGTCGCAAAGTATTCTTTCTAAACCCGGCGTATCCCGTAAAAAAAGAAATCATGTCCAGACTGCAGGCACAGGAATATGAAGTCTACACGATTGAAAGTTACCGTGAGGCAAAACCCCTGTTGCGCAAAAATCCGAATTCAATACTCTTCGTAAACATTGACGCACAGTTGACCCATGCGGCATGGTTCAACTACATAAGAACCTATGACAGGGATGACATACTTGCAACAATCAAGGTCTGTGTAATTTCAGAACGCATCAAAGCCTCAGACGTGGCAATATTCAACAAGTTCGTCAACATGGTATCTGACGTCATCGAATTCAATGATGGAATCGAAGGCGTAGCAAAACAGGTCCAGAAAGTTCTTGACGAAACTAACGCAAAGGGAAAACGACAGTACGTCCGCGCAAACCTGACCCATGACAAGGACGCATCCCTTTTCTGGAACCACGGCTCAAAAATGCACCAGCTCAAGCTTCTTGACCTCAGCTCCGTTGGAATGGCTGTAAAATGTCCTGCCATACTTGAAAACCAGATTATCGCAAAGAACTTTCTTCTTCAGGACGTAACCATGCGTCTAGGACCAAAACAGATGGTTGTAGAAGCCGTCATATACGGAATCAAGTCATCTCCGGAAGGAACTCTCTGGATTCTTCTTCTCTTGCCTTCCACACCTCCTTCAATAAAGGAAGAAATTCGAACCTATGTTTCAAAGACCATTGAAGAGAAAATGATTACTTCCATCAATGGAGAAAGAAAGGACGATGAAGACTATGCGCTTCTCAACTATTACAATCTTGCCACAAAGACAAAGACGAAAACAAGCATAAGCCCTTTTGCATCTCTTCCAGGCAGCAATTTCTAGGCGGAAAGGAAAAGTACGATGAAGAGATCCGCGTTAATTTTTACTTTATCCGTCCTTCCTGCAATATTTTTCAGCTGCAAGGGAGAAAAAAAGAAATTCATAATGGCAGAAGTCAATCCGACGGAATCCATGTCATGCAGGATGGACCAGTTCTTCTGCGACGAAGTGAAGGCACTTTCAAAAGGTTCCATCGAGATAGAGCTTGCCGCAGCCGGTGTTCTTGGTGATGAATTCACTGTGATTGATGAAATGCGCACCGGCAAAAAAATCGACATAGCAAGAGTATCCACAATGTCGATGAACAAACAGGGGCATGAAAAGCTGTCTCTGCTTACCCTCCCATATACTTTCAACAACAGGGACCACTTCTGGAAATTTGCAAAATCGGAACTTGCAAAAGATTTTCTTTCGGAATCTGCGGAAGGACCAGACGGACTTGTCGGATTGTTTTTTGCGGAAGAAGGTTTCAGACATTTTTTCTCAACAAAAAAACTGGACACCTATGAAGACCTCAAGGGACACCGCATTAGAGTTGCATCAGATCCCATATTGTCCGGCGTTGTAAACGATATGAACGCCATCCCCGTTGAGCTCAAATTCACAGACCTGATGAAAGCCATGGTGCTTGGTAATATCGATACGGCGGAACAGCCTTTAATCAACTACAGTGCCAACCATTTTGATTCCGTCGCAAAAAATGTAATACTTGACGGGCACACAATTGGCGTAATAGAAGTAATCATCACAAAACAGGCATGGGATTCCCTCAAGCCAAAGGAACAGGAAATCCTTCGCAAAGCAAGTTCTGCCGCAGCTGACTACGGAAGAAAAATTGTTGAAGACCAGGAAAACAGCACCATCGAAAAACTGATAAACGAAGGTGTCGTCTTTACGGAAGTAACTGACAAAACACCATGGAAAAACATCTGTGCCACGACTATCTCAAAGCACACATCAAACAATGCTGAACTCTACAGAAGGATTGTTGAAATGGGAGACGGCAATCAATGAGTTCAGCGGCCGGAAAAGAAAGGAGACACATAAAAGCCCGCAACCTCAATCTCATAATGATCATCATAAGCTTTATCGCGTTCTCCGGGGTCATTACATTTTTCGTACTTTCCGGCACCAGGCTTTTAAAATTCAATACATCTATTTCCCGGTACACTGTATTCAAGAAAAGTTCCGAAAAAATCAGGGACACTTCAAATTACCTGACGGAACAGGCCAGGCTCTTTGTAATCACCGGCGACAGGCAATATGCGGAAAACTATTTCTATGAAAAAAATGTAAACCGCGAAAGAAACACCGCCCTGCAGAATCTTCTTAGGGTATTCGACTACAACGAGATCGAATTCAAGAAACTCTCGATTGCGTTCAACCAGTCGGAAAATCTTTCGGACATTGAAATGCATGCGATGAAATTACGCTTCATGGCAGAGGATTCCGTCCCGGATAGTTCCATTCCGCTTGAAATACAGAAGATAAAGCTCAAGGAAAATGAAGAAAACCTTTCCGCATCTGAATATAAAAAACGTGCCGTCGACATGCTCTTTGACAAAGGCTATCTCAACTACAAGACCAGAACCAATGAAAACTGCAACTATCTCATTGATTCCATAGAAACATCCAGCGAAAATGAACTGGAGGAAAACTTCAAAAGCCTTAAGGATAAAATCATCCTCCTCTGCATCGCACAGGTTCTCATCTTCATAATCATAGTTGCTGTATTCACACTGAACATCAACGTAATCATAAATCCGATAAACAGCTACATGAAGGCAATCAAGGAAAACACCAGGATCACTGAAAACGGTTCATATGAGCTGCGCTGCCTTGCAAGAATATACAACAACTATTTTGACCACAAGGTGGCAACCGAGCGCAGGCTGAAAAAGAAGGCGGAAACCGATTCCCTTACCGGAATAATGAACAGACATGCCTTTGAACAGATCTGTTCTACCTACAAAGATCCTCAACCCCTGGTTTTTCTTATTGTAGATGTTGACGATTTCAAGCATATCAATGATACTTACGGCCATACTTCCGGAGACAGAATACTAAAGATTATTTCAAAAAAACTGGTAGATACATTCAGGACGGTAGACCATGTTGCAAGAATAGGTGGAGATGAATTTGCCGTCCTTGTCACAGCATTCCATGGAAATGCAAATTTTACCATAAGAAATAAAATCAAACGACTGAACAGGGAATTGAGTTCAGTTGAAGACTTCGGTAAAATATCAGTCAGTGTCGGAGCGTCCGTATCCACAAACGGATTTTCAAAGGACATGGTGAAAAAGGCAGACATAGCCCTTTACAAAACTAAGAATGAAGGAAAATGCGGTTTCAACCTGTATGACAAAAACAGTCCTTCATATGTCAAAGTGTAATTTTTATTGGAGTAAAAATATATATTTATGAACAGAGAAAAAATCGTAGTACTCGATTTCGGCAGCCAGTATGCACATCTTATCGCAAAGAGATTCCGTGCCCTTGGCTACTATTCAGAGATTGCCCTTCCTTCAGCTGAACTTGAAACATTTGAAGGTGCAAAGGGTATCGTATTTTCAGGCGGACCTGCTTCCGTATATGACGACAAAGTTCCTGAGTTCAACTCAAAGATTCTTGACCTGGATGTTCCTGTCCTCGGTCTGTGCTACGGTCACTACATTGTTCAGCTTGGATACAACGGAAAAGTTGGAAAAGCTGATGTAGGCGAATTTGGTTTTGCAACCCTCAATCTTAATCCACAGGTAAAGAGCCCTCTCTTCGACGGAATTGAACCAAGCCAGCAGGTATGGATGAGCCATCAGGATGGAGTTCTCCAGATGGGAGAAGGTTTTGAAGTAGTCGGAAGTACAAAGGACTGCCCTTATGCCGCAACACAGAACCTTGCAAAGAAAAGATTTTCACTCCAGTGCCACTGTGAGGTAAAGGACACTCCATGCGGAAACCAGATTTTTGAAAACTTCGCAAAGTATTGCCAGATGCCAAAAAACTGGGATGACAATGCAGTACTCAACCATATCATCGAATCGATCAAAAAAGATGCTGAAGGCAAAAAAGTTCTTCTCTTCCTTTCAGGCGGTGTAGATTCAACAGTTGCATTTGCTCTTCTCAACAAGGCCCTGGGAAATGACAGGGTGCTTGGCCTCCACATTGACAACGGCTTCATGCGTAAAAACGAGAGCGCAAATGTCGCAGCTGCCTACAAAGCCCACGGCTTCACAAACTTCCTTGCAACTGACGCAAGTGAAAGCTTTCTTAAGGCAATTGAGGGACTTACAGATCCTCAGAAGAAGCGCATGGCAGTAGGAGAAAACTTCATCACTGTACGCGACAAATTCGTTGAGGAACAGAAACTCGACCAGGATCCGGTTCCATACATGCTGGCCCAGGGTACCCTTTATCCGGACATCATTGAATCAGGCGGAACAAAAAACAGCCACACCATCAAGACACATCACAACCGCGTTGACGGAATTCAAAAGCTCATTGCCCAGGGACTCATCATCGAACCGCTCAAGGACCTTTACAAAGATGAAGTCCGCAAAATCGGCAAAATGCTCGGCCTTGAAGATGAACTTGTAATGAGACATCCTTTCCCAGGACCTGGACTTTCAATCAACGTGCTTTGTTCCGAAGGTGTCCTTTCAGACGAGGACAAGGAAGAACTTAAGAAGGCTCAAGAAGAATTCAATGGAATCCCGATCACAGAATTCTGCGAAAACTGCACCAAAGATCTTGTAAAATCAGTTATTCCTGTAAAGTCTGTCGGTGTTCAGGGTGATTTCAGAACCTACAGATTCCCGGCAGTCCTTGCTTTTGCACAGGACGACAAGGGATTTTTCCATGTTCCAAAGGTTCATGAAAAAGTTGAAAAGACATCAAGCACAATCACAAACAGCTCAAAATTCCTCAATAGAACAATTCTGAAGCTCTATCAGAAACCTGGAGTAAAGGATGATGACATGAAGCTTCAGAAGGGATACTGCACAAGAGACCGTCTTGACCAGCTGAGGGAAGTTGACAACATCGTGCTTACTGAACTCCATGCAAGCGGATGGTACGACAAGATTTTCCAGCATCTAACAATCGACCTTCCATTTGCAACTGACAGCGGCAAGGCAAGCTTTGTTCTACGCCCTGTTGTATCAGAGGATGTAATGACTGCACGCTTTGCATGGCTGCCGCTTGATCTTCTGGACAAAATCGTCCACAGGATTGCGGAACTGGACTTTGTTGATGCACTCTACCTTGACTGCACGAACAAGCCGCCAGCAACCTTTGGATGGGAATAAATCCACATGGGGAGTAAACCTTACTCCCCTATAAAAAATTATATCGATTGTTATTTTCATCGATTTTATGGCATAATAGAAACGGGTTGAGGGGTTTGTTTCTTTTATATGTAAAAAGAGCAATTAAAAAAAAAATTGGGAGTCCTAATGATTCAGGAACAATACTTCAAATCCATAATGGACAATTTGTCCACTGCAATTCTTCTAGCAGAACCAGTTTACGACGATGATAAAAAAATCACCGATTTCCAGATCTGCTACATGAACGAGAGTTTCCTAAGACTTTCGAAAGACTTCCTCAAGGAAAACGAGCGCTTCTCAACTTTCAAAACAAGGCTCAGTCCTACCCTTGCATGGTTTGAAATGGCTGAAGAAACACTGCGGAACAAGACGATCCTCTCGGACACAATCTATTCCTACAATTTTTCAAAGTGGCTCCAGATTACAATGAACTGTGTAATGGAGAACTGTATTGCAGTAACATTTTCTGATGTCTCCAAGGCAAAGGAATATGAAAATGCCCTTACCCAGCAGAATCAGAAGCTCGAGAACCTTGCATCTGAACTGGCAGACAACCGCAGCAGCCTCGACACGCAGCTCAAGAATATCCAGGAACTCAACAAGCAGCTTCTTTTCAGCGCATACCACGACTCACTGACGGATCTTTACAACAGGGCCTGGTTGAACACAGCCATGAGGGAAATCAGCAAGCAGCAGAAAAACGACGGAGAAAAATTCGGACTTCTGTTGTTTGATATTGACAACATGAAGGATGTAAATGACTCCCGTGGCCATACAGCCGGAGACGAGCTCATCAAGCAGGTTGCAACAATCCTCAGAATGTTCGAATCAAAAAACACAATTCCTACCCGCTTTGGTGGAGATGAATTCATACTTCTTTTCAAGAATGTCAAAAACCGTACCGAGGCTTTGAACATCTCAAAAAAAGTTCTTGGTTTGATGAACGCAGAAGGAATCGGAATTTCCG
>CALELJ010000015.1 GCA_937902445.1 uncultured Treponema sp.
ATTATAAAAAGATGTACTAATGAGATAGTTGGTACATTTATTAAAAGTCGCAATTTTGGATTTGTAGTACCAGATGATAAATCTTTAGGTGGAGATATTTTCATATCAAAAGCACATTGGAAAAAAGCAAAAACAAATCAAAAAGTAGTAGTAGAAATTACAAAATATCCAGAAAATAAAAAGAAAGCAGAAGGCAAAGCTTACGGTGCGTGCAAGTTTTGTTGTAGTTGCGGTCGCATGGGTGGGAGCAAGTCTTTTTGGAGCGATTCCTCTTTATGCAAGCGGAGCCATTCCCAATCTTGTGGACGCAGTTTTTGAAAGTGTTTCCGGATTTTCAACTACAGGATCAACAATACTTTCTGAAATCGAGACACTGCCAAGAAGCATCAACATGTGGCGCTGTCTTTCCCACTGGCTTGGAGGAATGGGTATCGTTGCCCTTACCGTCGCCCTTCTTCCAATCCTGGGCATAGGCGGATTCCAGCTGATCAAGGCGGAAACAACAGGGCCGGAAAAAGGAAAATTCACTCCACGCATCACGACCACCGCAAAAATTCTCTGGTTCATCTACCTTGGAATGACAGCTCTTGAAGCATTGCTTCTCTACATCGCCGGAATGGATTTCATAGACGCCCTGAGCCACGCATTCTCAACCCTTGGTACAGGCGGATTTTCAACACGGAACGCAAGCATTGCAGCCTACGACAATGGGGCCATCGATGCCATCTGCTTTACCTTCATGTTTCTTTCGGGAATCAACTTTTCGCTTTACTTCTATGTTTTCGCAGGACATTTCACGGAACTGAAAAAAAACTCGGAGCTCAAGGCCTACCTTGCATTGAACGTCATTTTCATTTTTCTCATCACACTTTTTGAACGGGGCCAGTTTGGCGGAATCCTCCACTCGCTCAGGTATTCCTCATTCCAGGTTGCATCGATTTTAAGCACAACCGGTTTTGCCACATCAGATTTTGCATTGTGGTCACCGGCAAGCCAGGCTCTTATTTTCATGATGCTTTTCATCGGAGGTTCATCTGGTTCAACTTCCGGCGGTGTAAAAATCGTCAGATGGGTTCTTTTCCACAAGGTGCTTAAAAACGAAATCCAGAAGATGATCCATCCACACGGAGTTTTTTCAATCAGGCTGAACCAGCAGAACACAAGGAAGGAAGTTATCTCCGCAGTTACGGCATTTTTCTGCCTGTACTTTTTTCTGCTGATTTTCACCACTTTCTACGGAACTCTTTTTGGGCTGGATGTGCTTACCGCATTTACCGGTGCAGCGACGATGATCGGCAATGTTGGCCCAGGCTTCAATCTCCTTGGGCCGTCATGCAACTTTGGATGGCTTGCAGCTCCCGTAAAATGGTTCTACTGTTTTGCAATGCTTGCCGGCCGTCTGGAACTTTTCACCATGTTCGTCTTCCTGTCCCCAAGCTTCTGGAAGAAATAACCGCAGCCGCATTTCAAGGATCCCTGAGCCCAGTCGAAGGGTCCTGTACAAATTCAGCAAACTTATAGGATTCCTGAGCCCAGTCGAAGGGCCGGTGTGCTAATAGTAGTCACCAGGATGCTTCGACAGGCTCAGCAATCCTGCGCGCTTTCGCAATAGGATCCCTGAGCGCAGTCGCCATAGGGTCCCTGAGCGCAGTCGAAGGGCCAGTGTGCTAATAGTAGTCACCAGGATGCTTCGACAGGCTCAGCAATCCTGGACAGGCTCAGCAATCCTGTGCCATAGGGGACAGACCCCTATATCTCGGCGGTCACTTCGCTAGACAGTTCGAGTTCCCTTCTCTTATTCACTTTAAAAAAATAAAAGCTTCCCTTTTTCAGAGAAGCTCTTAAGCCAACTGACAGACTCGAACCGTCCCCTCCACTCGCAGACCTCCTGTCTGCTCCTTCCGGGCGTCTCCGTTCCCTGCCGCGTGCATCCATGCACGCTTTTCCACATCACCCGCACGCTCCTGCTACGGGCGCTGTGGCGGTCACTTCGCTACTCGGTTCAATGAATACATGTCTTTCAGAAACTAAAAAAAAAGACCTTCATTTTCATGAAGGCCTCAAAGCCAACTCCCGGACTTGAACCGAGTACCTGTTCTTTACGAGGGAACTGCTCTACCAGGTGAGCTAAGTTGGCAAAATTTTTGACTTGCACAGTTTGCAATTTTTTTTTGATTTTTGCAACTACTGCTGGCTTGACTTGTTGAGGGCCTCGATCTTCATGTAGTAGTTGTCTACGATGCGGCGCATGTCGTGGATGTTCTTTACTGAAATGTAGCCTTCAAAAATTTCTATCTTACCGCGGTCTACAAGTCTTGAAAGTTCTTCATGAGCCTGCTGCTGTGTGATGGCAGCCCATGAGGCGATGTCATTTACAGCGATATTGAACTTGCGCTTTGGATTGTCCTCATCATTTCTAGATGCTGTCCCCTGGAGTTCATCGTACATGAGGAAAACGTCACAGACACGGGCAGGAATGTCCTTGATGAGGATGATCTTGAACTGCCTGTACTGGTCATAGATACGCTTTGTGAAAATCTTGAGAAGGTTCATGACAATCTGAGGATTGCTCAATACAAGAGCCTTGAAATTTGCCTTGTTGAATTCAAGACAGGCAACATCAGTACGTGCGACACATGATGCGCTGCGCTGGCTGTTGTCAAGAATTGCCATTTCACCAAAGAACGAACCGCTTGTAAGGATATCAAGGCTCTTGTTCTGATCCTTGATGCACTTACAGATCTGAACTTCACCGTACTTGATGAGATAGAATGTCTCGCCAGGTTCAAATTCAGAGATGATTACATCGCCACGGGAATACTTCTTTGTAAATCTGTCGAATGCAGGAAGAGAGAACTGGTTGACTGCAAGACCGGTCGTAGTTGATGTCGTTGTTTCATTTGAGAAAACAGCCCTGCCAGACCTGCTGCTGTCAACTCTTCTTCTTGCTTCCCTGTAAAGCTTTTCGATTTCAGCCTTGTTTGAAGGATTTGAATTGATCTGAGAAATTCTTGTGAGAACGTCAACACAACTTTTATACTGCTCGTCATTGAAGAAAGCCTGGGCAACTGTAAGCATTCCGACTTCAGGAGAAATGGCAACAAAACCGCTCTTAAGGAAGTCCTCGGTCTTTCTATGGATGTCACGCAAAGACTTTGAGAAAACACGGAGCATCTTTTCTGTAATTGCCTGCTTGGCGCTGAAAAGTTTCTCAAACTCCGCCACAGTCATGGAAACAACCACTGAGTTTACAAGAACGGAAGCCGTAACAAGACTTGGCATATGGGCCAATGCCGATTTCACGCCAAAGAATTCACCTATCCTGACCTGTTCTGAAACCTGAACACCAGTCTCAAGGTCGCGTGATTTCAAGGCAACTGCGCCAGACTGAAGAATATAGATGTTTGAGTCTTTGTCGCCCTCGAAGAAGATGATGGAGCCCTGTGTAAATTGAACTGTCTTTGGCATGTTACTCAATTCCCCTTGGTTATAAAATCCAATATACGGTCTTGTAATTCTATCATAAGAAAGCAAATTATGCTACAATATTGAAGAAAATACAGAATTTTTAGCGGCATTTTGTTTTTCCCCATACTGAAACATAAAAAAGGTAAAAAATGATAGATCTACACACCCATTCCACAGCCTCAGACGGAACCTACACACCGGCCCAGCTGATGGAATACGCCCACGCAAGAAACATCAATGCCATAGCCCTCACTGACCACGACACCATAGACGGAATCATGGAAGCCCAGAAAAAAGCAGGGGAACTTTCCATGGAGTTCGTTCCGGGGATAGAACTTTCGATTCAGTGGCCAACAGGGGAATTCCATCTGCTTGGACTTGGACTCAAGACACCTTCAAGAGAACTTCTTGGAGCCATTGATTTTCTCAGGCAGGAACGCGACAACAGAAACATAAAGATGGCCCAGAAACTTCAGGAACAGGGAATAGACATATCCTACGATGAGGTCGTTGAGAAAGCCGGAACTAAAACCATCGGCCGACCACATTTTGCATCTCTCATGATCGAAAAGGGATTCATACGGCAGCGCCAACAGGCATTTGACCAGTATTTTGCAAAAGGAAGACCATGCTACGTAGAACGAACGGGACTCGACCTTGAGGATGCTGTAAAGGCAATAAAGAGTTCCGGGGGGATTCCGGTACAGGCACATCCACTTTCAATGTACGTTTCCTGGGGAAAAATGGACGACACGATGATAGACATCCAGATGCATGGGGTCGAAGGACTTGAGGCATGGCATCCAGGAACAAGGGTTTCGGAAGCCTACAGACTTGAGGAGCTTGCAAAAAAACTTGGAATGACCGCCACAGCCGGAAGTGATTTTCACGGTGAAAAAGTCCGCGCGGACAGAAAGATCGGCTACACAGCCGGAAAAAGCAAAATAGAAGACAAGTTCTGGTATGAGGAACTCAAACCTGCCCTTGAAAAAATCCACAAGGGTTCAGATCTTGAGTTCCGTCTGTAAAAAAATTACCTGCAGCAGAGCCAGATTGCACCAAAGATGATCAGATCCTTTGAGAACTGAAGAAGCCAGGCAAGGAAGTTTGGTTTTCCGATTCCGTTGACGATGTCGGCAAGGACGATGACCACAACCCAGACAATGACTACGATCAGCGAGATGATGTTTCCAAAAGATCCCATTCTGTCACCGATGAAACATCTGAGCACGATGAAGACACCTGCAAGAAGTTCCACAACTCCAAAGACGGCGATGACAACGCTTTCTGCGTCTCCGTCAAAAATCGATCTGAGTCCCCTTACGGCGAGGTCCCCGGCAGCCTTTCCCTGCAGTGCGTAGATTCCGCTTATTGCAAGCATACATCCAACTGCAAGCATAAGTACAAGAGATGCAATTGCATTCTTGGCATCATTTTTTCCCATAACGTTACCTCCGTAATGTATGAGAAAATTTTAACGCATTACTGAAAAATTACAAGTGTTTATTTTCCGGAATTTGAATTGGCGATCATTATGCCAAAACCGAGGATGAAGAATACAGGCGGAACTACGGCAAATATCAGTGAAGTCAATGGCAGGCTTCCAAGTCTGAGTACATCCACGGAAAGGATTCCCATTTCAACAAGGAGGCTGTAGACAGTTCCGGCGTAGGAAATAACCATGCCTGCGATGATGCACATCCATGAACTTTCGCCAGTTTTATTCCACAAAAGGATCGCGCTGAAAGCAGCCATTCCACCGAGAATGAGTTTTACTATGTAAAGGATAAGTTCACTATGGGGCATTGTCGTCTCCGTCACTTTACCTGATTTTCGGATGTAAATGGATTTTTCTTGAGGGCTGCAAAAATTCCTCGGTCGGCCCCGAAAGGAACGATGCTTGGTGTTTCATAAACAGGGCTGATTACGATTCCAAGGTCAAGGCAGTGGAGGACAAAATCCCTGTAGGCATCCATCGGAATTTTAGGGAAAAGATAAGGTCCCTTGCGTTCCCAGTACTGGTTTATGGAATTGTCATAGATGAACCAGTCTTTTTCCGTTCTTGTCTGGAGGGCCGCAATAAGATTATAGACGGAACGGGTTACGGCAGCTTCCATTGGAGATGCAAGACGGATTTTCTTTTTCCCGGCTTCATGAATCTTTGCCATGTTTGTCTCGCTTTCCCTGACGGCAAGAATGAAAATGTTTGAAGCCCATGGCAAGGCAGGTTCAAGTATGATGCATTCCATCGATGCAAAATCAACTTCCGTCTGATGCCATGGATGATAGACGCAGGTGTGTTCCTGGCTTACGGCAAGAGCTGCGGCAACGGCATCCATCTTTGATGAAAAAATGAAGACCTTGCGGTGGTCTCCGATGAAAAGATCATTGACGGCCTTTTCAAGACGATATGAAAAATCGGTTCTGTAGCTTCCTGTGGCTCCACGGTCAAGGGCATTTTTCAGCATGGTAAAGGCACTGCCACCACCCCATCCAAGGATGGCGCGACCACCTTCCTGATAGAGATCCGTAAGCCTTACCCTTTTTTCTGTGTACAGGAATGGTCCCCTGGCCCTCTTTATGTTTCCGTATCTTTTGTATATCTCGTCAGCCAAAAAATCGATTTCATTCATGAAAAACATTGTAGTGGAAAACAACTAATTTTGCTAGAATGAGAGTAATTGAGCGCTCCAATGAAATTCAGACCCAGACTCCTTGATTGTTTTCTCATCCTCATTTTTCTTGCGGCCATAGGTTTTG
>CALELJ010000016.1 GCA_937902445.1 uncultured Treponema sp.
AATGGCATGATAGGTTTCCCATTCTTGCAGAACTTTGCATTGATTTTTGACGAGGAAGAGGGACACAAAGCAAATTCCATTATGTGGCTTCAGTCCATGGATGAGCCTGAAGTGGCATTTCCGGTCATTCAGCCGAATGAAATAAAGGCAGATTATAATCCGACCGTGAATGACGAACTGTTGCTTCCTTTAGGAGAGCTTGCAGATGAGAATACATTTATTTTAGTAACGGTAACCGCAAAAGCAGATGTAAAGGATACAACAGCGAATCTGAAGGCTCCAATCGTAATAAATACAGCAAATAAAGTTTCGAATTATTTGGTCGAAATGACTGCTAAAAAGAGCATTCAATCAGTTAAATATTATGTTGATTTACTTTCAATTGATTATGGCCAATAATAGAAATTATCATTAATTTATTGAAAATTCAATTTTTGTAGGGTAAAATTCATATTAAGGTTTTATGCGGAACTCTAAACGCTGCATTTTTTTTACTTTATTTTCGGGAGGCGTCTATGGCAATAGTATCTTTCATCAGGCAGAATGCGACCTGCGGAAATGAAATAGCGGAACGTACAGCTGAAAAACTTGGCTATAAGCTCATAACGGGAGCAGACATTGAATCCAAGATTCTAAGATATGGATTTCCAAAGGAAAAACTGCCCCTGTTCAACGAGAAGCGTCCAAGATTCTGGAATTCCTTTACCCGCGAAAGGGAGCTTTATTTCAACTACCTTAAGCTTGCGGTCTTAAGCTATGCGGCGGACAACAACTGTGTATTTGTAGGCAAAGGTGCATTCAAGATTCTGCAGGGAGCGGAAAACATGGTTTCATTCTATGTGACAGCCCCCCTGGATCAGCGCGTTGAGAAAACTGCACGTGAACAGAACATCAACCACCACAAGGCTGGAATTTCCGTGCTTAAATCTGATTCAAGGCAAAGGGATTATTACAGGGATTACTTTAAATGCGACATCAAGGATACTACCCTTTTTGACCTTACAATCACCGCACCTGAAAACAGAACTGAAATCATTTCCGACATGCTTTCGTCCATCCTTACAAGATATCAGGATTCAGACAAGGAAAAAGCCGGAATTGAAAAAGTAAATGAACTCCTTGCAATGCAGGTGCTTACAAACCTGCTGGTCATCGAGTATGAGCTTCCGATTACAGGACTGAACATAAAGGCCAATGGCAAGGAACTGGTTCTTTCCGGTATCGCGGAATCCTCTGCCTTGTCGGAGCGTGCCGTGACACTGATAAAATGCGAGATGCCTGAATATACGGTCCGTTCGGAAATCCGCGCCGTGCAGGATCTCCATTCAAAACGGGGACTGTAGATTATTTTCGTAAAAAATACAAATTTGCTATTGACACATTCGCAGCTTTTTTGTAGTATCTAATCATCACATTCCCCGATTGTGTAATGGTAGCACTTCAGATTCTGGTTCTGATTGTGGGGGTTCGAATCCTCCTTGGGGAATCCCAAAGCTGACCCAAAAAGTCAGCTTTTTTTTATGGCTCCTTCGAATATCGGTTTAGTTCGTGACCCTCTCAAGGTCGAAAGACGGGTTCGACTCCCGTAGGAGCTAGTCATAAAAAAGGTCTTCTTTTCAGAAGACCTTTTTTATTTCCAGAGTTTTTATTTGGTGCAGTCCGCGCCATTTTTTTCTTCGAAAAAAAACATAAAAACTCCCGCTATAGCAATCGGCAAGTTTGCCGTGCAAACTTGTAGAAACAATCGTCAGATTGTTTCCTCGGATACTGTAAATAAAAAAAAGGAGCCGCCCAAACACACACAAAAGCGGCTCCCTTAAAAATCAATCTTTCGAGGTAACTTTGATTTTTATGGCTTAAGAACTATTTTTTTATCAGAAAGAATATGTCCATACGACAGGGAATGCAGTATAAGTGCATCCGTCACATGATTCGAATTTCACGCCAGCGGAAATCACATTGCTTTCATTGACTGAATACTCTGCGGAAAGTTTTCCGCCGATCACAGGTTCAAGTCCGTCGGATGTATTGTCAAAGAGGAATTTTCCTTCAAGTGAGGCAGCAACATTTTCAACTATGCTGTATTTTGCAGCAAGGGCAGCATAGAGATCATAATCTCCGTCACCGTCATCAAGGCTGTAAAGCACTTCTGCTGCAAAAGAAAGTTTATCAAGTGAATATTCTACATATCCGTTTAAGAGCTTTTTACCTTCAACACCAACAGTTTCTGAAATGCTCAGGTCATCAAAACCATCACCGGCTTCTGCCTTTGTGAATCCAAGATTAACCTTGAGGTTTTCGATTGGAGTTGCAGAAACAAAAGCACCGATAGAACGATTGTCCTCATCAATTGCATTTCTCAATGTGGCTCCAAGAACATACTTATCGGCCATTGTGTATTCAGCACCAAAACAGATATTAAAGTCTGCAACATCCTTATTGTTTGTCCAGTTGCACTTGTCCTCACCTTCACCAAATGGAACGGAAACGGCAAGTCTGAGTCCTTCAACAGGAGTTACCTGAAGTGTAAATCCGTCAGATCCAAGGTTGCCGCTTTCAAGGTTGTCATCATAGATTGGAAGAATGCTGCCTTCTGTTTCAAGACCTGCATGCCATCCTAAAGCAACCATATCAACTGGATGGAAAACAAAACCGTAATCAATGTCAGACCAATAGATGCGTCCCTTGTCATCATCATCCTGATCTACTGTAAATTCAAGTTCGATTGAAGCTTCTATTTTTTCAGATTCAAGTTCAAACTTTCCCTTTTCAACAATTCCAGTGGCCTTTGTTTTTGTCTCATCATCGTTCTTATTGATTGAAACGATATCAGACTTCAATTCATTTTCAAAAGAAATTTTCATGTCCTCAGCGAAGATGCCTGACAATCCCAATACTGCAACAGCTGCAGTCAAAACAGTTTTTTTTGTAACTTTCATTTTTAGTTATCTCCTATATTTATTTTTTTGTTTTCTTTTCATTGCAACAGCAGCATCCATCAGGACACCCCATGCATTTTTTGCCTTTGAGTTTTGCCTTGACCACTGTAATTGCAGATGCAAATACAATGAGCAGGATCACTGCAATAATTATTCCGTCTGTCATATTAAACTCCTCCGATGATGTTTAATTTGAGTACTCTTTCTTCAGTTTCCTGTCAGCCCTTATGCAAAGACATGTTATGATTCCGGCTATGACAAGAACTCCTGCAAGACCGCCTGCAAAACCTGCACCAACTGAACCTGTCGTGATCAAAGTTCCAATCTGATAGACTAGGAAGCCGATGACAAAGCCCACAGAAAGCTGGAAGGCGATTGCACCCCAAAGCCATTTCTTTGATTTCATTTCGGAATTCATGGCACCAAGGGCAGCAAAACAAGGCGGTGTGTACAGATTGAACATGAGGTAAGCAAGAGCTGCTGCCTTTGTAAGACCCATGGCCATGGCTACAGCACTACCCGCACCTTCCGCCATTTCAAGTTCTTCAGTATCGATAAGGTTTGTCAGGGCAAAGACTGTGGCAAGAGTTCCAACGACATTTTCCTTTGCGATGAAACCGGTAACTGCAGCGGCGGCACACTGCCAGCAGGCAAAACCAACTACAGGAATAAGGACAACTGCAAAAGGTGATGCGATGAATGCAAGGATGGAATCACTTCCGTCTTCTGCAGCTTCGGCAAAACTGAATGTAAAGGTTGCCATGACCTGCACTATGGTATTGCAAAGAAGGATGATTGTTCCGGCTTTTACGATATATGCCTTGCCACGTTCAAACATTGATCTGAGGGCAAACTTAAGGGATGGGGCTTTATATTCCGGAAGTTCCATGATGAAGAAACTTTTGCGGTACTTCATTCCTGTAAGCTTGTTGATGAGAAGAGCTCCAAGCAGAATGATGCCGATACCGATGAAATACATTGAAGGTCCAACCCAGGTGCTTTCAGGGAAAAATGCACCGGCAAACAAAGCGATTACAGGAAGCTTTGCACCACATGGCATGAAGGTACACAGCATTGCTGTTGCACGGCGCTCACGTTCATTTCTGATGGTACGGCAGGCCATGATGGCAGGAACACCACATCCGGTTCCGATGATTACAGGAATTACGGATTTTCCGGAAAGGCCTACCCGCTTGAAGATCGGATCAAGGACAACGGTTGCACGAGCCATGTAACCGCAGTCTTCAAGAAGGGCAATGAGGAAATACATTACCATGACCAGCGGAAGGAATCCGACGACAGCGCCTACACCGCCGATGATTCCGTCAACAAGAATCGCGTTGAGAACAGGTGATGCATCCTCAGTATTCGATGCAACGAATTCCTCGAAAGTTTCAATTGCACCGGCAAGAAGTTCACTGAGCCATGTTCCCAGTGTAGACTGGGAAATGAAGAACACAAGCCACATGATTACGGCAAAGACAGCAAGTCCAAGTACAGGATGGGCAACAAAACGGTCGATGCTGTCATCCCTTGATTTTTCCGCAGTCTTTATTTTTCGTACCTCAACTTTTTCTACAATCGAGTTTACAAATTCAAATCTTTTTCTGTCAGCATTTTCAACTGTTCTTTTATCAGCAATATCAATTGCAGGCGGAACAAAAGGAGCGGCCTGTTTTTTTCCTGCACTGGCTACAGCTGCTTCCACAACCTTGTCGAGACCTTCCTTTGAAAGTGATACGGTCTTGATTACAGGGCAGCCAAGTTTTTCCGACAGGAGCTTTTCATCGATCTTGGTTCCCTTCTTTTCGTTGACATCGCTTTTATTCAGAGCAACTACAACAGGAATGCCAAGTTCAAGAAGCTGAGTCGTAAAAAACAGACTGCGGCTAAGGTTTGTCGCATCAACGATGTTGATGATTGCCTCTGGTTTTTCATTCTTTACATAGGAACTTGTAATGCTTTCTTCCGAAGTGAAAGGTGACATTGAATAGGCACCTGGAAGATCTACCGCAATTACCTTCTCTGCGGTGAAGTCCGATTTGATAGTGTACTCTTTCCTATCAACAGTAACACCAGCCCAGTTGCCCACATGTTCATTTCTGCCAGTAAGAGCGTTGAACATCGTAGTCTTTCCTGAGTTTGGATTTCCAGCCAAAGCGATTCTCATTTTTTTACCTCTGTTAGCACTATATTATACTAGTTAGATATAACTAACTACAATCCGAAAAAAATAGGGACTTTTGATGGAGTCCCATTAAAATGACTCAAGCTTCCACATCAATAAGATCCGCCAGGGAAATATCAATGTTATAGCGTGCGTCTTTTATCGCAAGTACAAGACTGCGGCTTTTTTTTGTCACTACAGCGATTTTCTCACCTTCGTAACATCCAAGTGAAAACAAAAAAGAGGTCAATTCCTGATCTGTTGAATTGATTTTGTCGACAACGTATTCTTTTTCAGGCTGAACCATTGAAAGCGGCATATAGTAACCTCCTTTAACTAAAGTTACTATATGCTAATTATAATTAATTGTCAATAACTTTTTTTAGATTTCTTTGAGCAGGTTCACCATTTCGATGGCACCGAGGGCACATTCATAACCCTTGTTTCCGGCCTTTGTGCCTGCCCTTTCGATTGCCTGTTCAATTGTGTCTGTCGTAAGGATTCCGAACATTACAGGAATTCCGGCTGCCATTGAAACCTGGGCAACTCCCTTTGAAACTTCAGCACAAACATAATCATAGTGGCTTGTTGAACCGCGGATAACTGCACCAAGACAGATTACTGCATCATACTTTTTGCTTTCCGCCATCTTCTTTGCGACTACAGGAATTTCAAATGCTCCCGGAACCCATGCAGTATCAATATTTTCTTCATCAATACCATGACGCTTAAGTGTATCCAAGGCACCTCCGAGAAGCTTAGATGTAATGAATTCATTAAAACGAGCAGCTACAATAGCTACTTTCATACCTTTTGCAGATAATTTACCTTCTAAAAGAGTTCCATCAGCGCAAATTTGTTCATTTGCTCTTAAATGAATAATGTCATCAAGAACGATATTGTCTGATTTTGTATCAATTTCAGTGCTGTTTCTAACAATTCTAACGTTTGGTTGGTTAACTAAATTAAGTTTTCCAAGTAAAACTCTAGCGCTTATATCTTCATACATTGTAATAACAATGTTAGGAATCAAAACAACTAAGAAAAATAAACCAATAAAATGGCCAAACCATTAACCAAAGCTCAAGCATCTGAAATAGTAAGGAAAGATTGT
>CALELJ010000017.1 GCA_937902445.1 uncultured Treponema sp.
GTTTATGCAGGCAACCAGGATTATGGCAAACATGATGACGATGAGAAGTGCCTTTGTCGATGCAAAATTTTCAAACTGAGAAGCATTTGCCTGCTGCCAGGTTTCAACTTCGCTAGCGGCAAGCAAAGGATCGGCAAGAAGTTTAATTCTCACCCTGGAACATATATCAAAAAGATTTCTGCTGAATGAATCTTCTGTTTCAAGGCCGACTACAAATCTTGAAGAAGATGGTGCAACAGCACCAAATGCATCTTCAAGCGGAATGAAAACCCACAGCGCATCCAGTTCCTGATAGCCGCAGGAAACAATGCCTGTCACTGTAAAAGATGAGACTTTCGGAACAAATTTTGTTCCGTTTGAATTCATTGTAATGAGCCTGACGGTGTCTCCAGGATGAAGACCAAGAATTTCAGAAAGCTTCTGGCCTATGACCGCGCTGCGTTTTTTTGACAGATCTGCATCTCCTTCGACGACATTGAACAATGATGAGAAATAGGGATCTGCGGCAAAAACATCTTTTTTGACACCGCGGAAAGTGGCTCCGGTTCTATAGGATTTCCCGGTAGCAAGGGCCATTCCCTGTACTTCAGGATGAACGTTCACAACACCATCAATGGCAGAAAACAGATTCGAAAGTTCAACAAAGGATCCGGTAGAAGCAAGATATTCACAGTCAGCCGGAACAGAAACCTGAATGTCATGGGTGGAAAGATGAATCATACGTCCCGTCATACCGGCAATCATGCCTGAACTGACAGAACTCAATGCGACAAGCGGAATGAGGCTGACCGCTATGCATATCACTGCCCCAAGCAGCGACCTGCGTCCTGTAGAGCCGCCCTTTCCAGATGAACCGTGTGAGAAAAAAACTTTTTTAGCATATAGAAAACTGCAGGCTATGTTCATTTCTCAACAAGGGCTCCATTTTCAAGGGAATATCTTATGTCACCTTTTGAGGCAAGATTCATGTCATGGGTGACAAGAACAAGAGTCTTGTTGAATTTTTCTGACAGCGAAAAAAGCATGTCTCCAATGATGAGTGCATTTTCCGGATCAAGATTTCCTGTAGGTTCGTCAGCAAGGATCAACTCAGGATCATTCACAAGACTTCTTGCAACGGCAACCCTCTGCCTTTCACCACCAGAAAGCTGTGAAGGAAGATGGTCTTTTCTATCGTAAAGTCCGACTTCATCAATCAATGTCTTTGCCTTCTCCATGGCATCTTTCTTTTTCATTCCTGCCATATAGGCCGGGAGAAAAATATTTTCAACCGCAGTGAAATCCTTCAGCAGGTAATGGAACTGGAAAATCAGACCAAGACTTTTTTTCCTGAAATCGTTGATCTGCCTGCTGTTCATCAATTTCATGTCATTATCATTAATTATTACGGATCCAGAAGTCACGGTATCAAGACCACCGATCATGTTAAGCAGTGTTGATTTTCCGCATCCGCTTTTACCTACGATGACACAACGCTGACCGGCAAAAAGCGAAAGGTTGAGGTTGGAAAGAATTTTAAGTTCCGTTCCGCCTGAAACATAATTTTTACAGACATCCTTCAGTTCAAGAATAATTTTTTCATTCATCTCTCAGCACCTCCGCAACAGTCATCTTAAGGACATTCCTTCCAGCCAGAAAGGAAGCAACAAAGGCCGACAGGAGACCAAAAAGGAAAATCATGGCAACCTCAGACGGAAAATTTCTTGCAGGAATTCTTGCATAGGCAAGGAACATGGAATTGCCCGTAACATTTCCAGCAAACCTGAAAATCGCGGCAATATTATGACTTACAGCAAGACCAAGAATCAGTCCGGGAACAGCTCCAAGCACTCCAGTTTTCAACCCCTGCAGAAGGAAGACATTACCTATGCTCCGGGGATTTCCTCCCAACGCAGAAAGCACCGCAATATCATCTTTCCTTTCAAATACAAGACGCCTCATTGAATTGAAAATGTTTATGGCAACGACAAGAAAAATAAGCGTTACAAGAATGAAAAGAATTGTCTTTTCCATGCGGAGAACTCCAAAGAAGCTCCTGTTGTAATCCTGCCACGTCACAGCTTTTGTACCTGGAAATTTTTCTTCGATTGACCTGGCAAAAGCATAAGAACGATTCTCTGATTTAAGTTTTATGCCAAAAATTTTTTCATTCCCTTTGCTGAAATATTTTCCGGCAGCATCACTGCTTACAAAAGAATACCCGGCATTGATGTCCGCATATCCGCAAAAGAAAATTCCTGCAACCGTGAATTCCCTGTTTTCAGACAGAAGTTCCCTGTCACTGGAACCGCTTAAGGCCGCTATGTTTACCCGGCTTCCTTTTCGCAATCCAAGATTATAGGCAATTGTATTTCCGATTATAATGGAGTCAGGCTTCGACAGATCAAACCTTCCGGAAACAATCTTCAGCTCCCTGGCGAAACCTTTGTCAATCTGACTTATATCTTCAGGGACAGCCCTTATGATTGAAGCAGACTGAAGACCCCTCCTGCTGACCATAAGTCCCTGGGCTTCATGGAATTCCACTGTGCACAGTACATTGTTCCGGCTGCAAAATTCGAGAAATTCTTTTTCCATGTCAGAAGAAACATTTGAGACCCGTACATGGTACGAAGATATTTCCATTATGGAATCTTTGAAACTCATCTGAAAGCCATTCATCACAGCCATCACGACGATGAGGGACATTACGCCTATGCATACACCGGCAGAAGCAATCCATGAAGTAACGGCAGTTCTTCCTTTTCTGTCAACTTTAGCCAGTCTTTTTGAAACGAAAAAAACCCAGTTAAAATCCGACATGGCTATTCCTTATAAATGAAGAATTTCTCTTCAACTTTCAGACCATCGACAATCTTTGACCTGACCGCATTTCCGCCGGAAAAGAACACTGATTCATAATAGGAATCGTCATCAAGCATCTGTGTCTCAAGTCTGAGTTTGCCGTCTTCATAATATTTAACATCAGGCGTCTTTGAATTCTCAGTATAAAAATATTTTTTTTCGTGGGTATAGACAACTACGTCCTTTATTCTTCCTGTCGTATCGTTTTTTTTCTGTTCGTAATATTCTTCTTTATCTGAAATCACACGCTTTTCATCGTCATACTCAAAGTAGGAAATTTTTGAAAGATTTCTTTTTTCCGTTTTTTCCTCAGTCTCCGATTTCTCACCATTTTCTACTGCTTTTTCAACAGAATACAAAGATATCTTTACCGGAACTTTTTCACTGTCATATACAATGTCGGAAAAGGTATTTTCCTTGAAGTCCTCTTCCGTCATGAAAATATTGCTTTCAGTGTAATACCAGTTTCTCCTGGAAAGCATGACAGAATCAGCAACATTGGAAGCAACCTTCCAGTCTATTTCCTCTATCATCCTGAATGAATTGTCGTATTTTATTCTGGAAACAACTTCAGCATTTTTCGAAATCACGCTGGAACGTTCACCTTCCATCTCGCCGACAAAAAACTTTTCATCATCGTATTCATACAGCTTGAGTTTATTTTTTGTATCGGTGAAATATCTTTCAGCAACAGATTCCTTTTCAGTCTCCTCATTTTCGTCTTCGGGAGAATATTGAAGGTCATCAAAATTATATTCACCGCTTTCATAGCCAAGAAATTTTAAAAGTTCGATTCTCTTTTCAATGACTTCAGGATCAGAGGTGACATTTCTTTTGATAAGGTCTGCGTACCTCTGCTGTCTTTCTGAGATGATTGGAAATAAAAGATAAAGGCTTAATGAAGCTGTAACAATATCCATTTGCTTACAATCCGATGAATTCGTCTACATATTTTTCTGAATCAAATCCGGCAATATTTTCATATTTCTCACCGGTACATACAAAAAGCGCCGGAATTCCAAGATCGCGGCCAATGGTTACAAGACCTCCACCCTTTGCTGTCGAATCATACTTTGTAAGGATGAGGGCATCGACACCAACGGCTTCATGAAACACTTCCGCCTGGCGCACTGCATTTTGCCCTGTGGTTGCATCGATGACTAAAATTTTCTTATAGCAGCCTTCATCTGCCTTTGAACGGCAAATCCTGTCGATTTTCTTAAGTTCATTCACGAGGTTTTCTTTATTGTGGAGTCTGCCGGCAGTATCCGCAAGAACAAGTCCGCCACCACCGGCACGGCATGCTTCGGCAGCATCAAAAACAACAGAAGAAGGATCACTGCCCATCTGGTGCTTAACGACTCTGATTCCAAGCCTTTCGCCATGCATGGAAATCTGATCAACAGCCGCAGCACGGAATGTATCAGAGGCAGCCATAATTACATTTTCTCCTCTGTCAGCATAGAGTTTTGCCATCTTGGCGACAGAAGTAGTTTTTCCAACGCCATTTACACCAAGAATCATCCACACGTTGACCTTGGACTTCTCAGGTGAAAACTCAACAGCCTTAACCTGATCAAGAAGAAGTTTCTTCAACTCAGCGGAAATTTCACTTTGAGAATTGATCTTAGATTCCCTGCAAATATTCTCGAGCTGATCGACAAGCATCACGGCATTTTTCGCACCGATATCTCCCTCAATCAGGGCATCCGTAAGGTCTTCAAAAAGTACTTCCGTATCCTTGTTTTTTCCCGCAAAGAGATTTTTGAATTTTTCCGCAAAAGAAAGTTTGCCCATATTAAGTCTCCATAGTTTGCAATTCACCAGAATGCCATCATTCAGCAGCATCATCTTCAGTTACAGAAGCATCAATTTCATCTGTACCGGTATTTTCATTCTGCTCAACGGCAGGGAAAATTTTCTGAAGTTTCTTCTCTGATTTCTCAAGTTCAAGGGCCGATGCCTTATGTGCATTTTCCGGCAGAACGGAATTGGCCGCGTATAGATACCGGATAAGTTCAATACCAAACAGGCATGCACAGACAGTCGTTATGTTTGTTGCAATCTTTTTCGTCTTCTCCCACTTTTCAACCTCATCATCTGTCATAGCATCCTTTTCTTCATCTGTAAGAGGATTAAACTTTCTTGCAGAATCCGCATTGTAAAGCTTGCTAAGCTCATTGATTAACTTAGAATACTCAGA
>CALELJ010000018.1 GCA_937902445.1 uncultured Treponema sp.
TCATCATGACACCTCAAAACGACGGATGGAGTTCCCTCATTGAAAAATGCTTTCCAGATGCAAAGAGAAAAAGCCGATACGCAATCAGAAAGGATACAGTTTTTGACAGGGCTCATCTTGAAAAAATGGTGGCTCTTCTTCCTGGCGGATATGAAATAAAGAAAATCGACGGTGAACTTTATGACATCTGTCTTCTGGATCCAGTGACGGCTGACTTTGTTTCTTCCTTTGGAACAAAAGAAAATTTTCTTGAAAAAGGACGCGGTGTTGTAATTCTTAAGGATGAAAAAATCGCGGCAGGAGCTTCATCATACACAAGGTACAGAGAAGGAATTGAAATTGAAGTCGACACAATGCCTGACGAGCGGAATAAAAACCTTGCCACCGCAGCCTGCGCACGACTAATCTTGAATTGCCTTGACGAAAATCTTTATCCAAGCTGGGATGCGCAGAACCTTATTTCAGTTCGTTCATCTTGCAGAAAAACTTGGGTACAGATTCGACCACGAATACTCGGTCTACGAAGTTTCATCGGACATGCGGACACATTGAGACCAGGGAGGCACAGAATGATGGGAAACTTTGAATTCATTAACACAATTGAAATTGAAATCTACAAGAAATTCCGCCACAGTGTTGGCTGGGGTGATCTGCATCATGAACAGGTGAAGGAGCTCTTGAAAAACAGCATATGCTTTTCATGCCTGATGGACGGAAAAACCGTGGGCATTGCAAGAATCCTCTGGGACGGCGGATACACGGCCTACCTTGCCGATGTCATAGTGGATGAAGAATTCCGCGGACAGGGAATCGGAAAGAAACTTGTGGAACACGCAATTGAAGAAGTCAAATCAAGAATGCAACCAGGTTGGAAAGTTAAGATGCTTCTGCTTGCCGCTAAGGGACGCGAAAGTTTTTATGAGCAGTTTGGATTTGTCAGCCGTCCAAATGACCACGAAGGCTGCGGAATGAATTTCATATTGGAGAAATGACACATGGGAAAAATCAAATATAAAAAAGTGGATGCATTTACAAATGGGAATTCTCTTGGAAATCCAGCCGCCTGTCTTATTCTTGGTGACAAAAAATTAAGTGATGAAGAAATGCTCCAGATTGGAAAGGAACATTCAGGTTTTGTTTCTGAAGTTGTTTTTGTAAACAGTTCTGATATCGCCGACTGCAAGCTGACTTATTTTTCATCGGAATGTGAAGTTGAATTCTGCGGTCACGGAACCATTGCCACCATGTACGAATTCATCAGAAACAATCCGGCGTTAATGGAAAAAGCGGAAGTAAAAATTGAAACAAACCGTAAGGGAATCCTTACCGTTTATAATGAATTGGAAAAGGAAGATGCGGTCTACATCACTTCTCCAGAGACAAAGGAACTTGAACTTTCCGTTTCAAAAAGTGAAATACTTAGTGCCCTGGAAATTGATGAAAGTGTTCTTGATTCCACTTTGCCAATTGACCATATTGAGGCAGGACTGAAAACCTTGATTGTTCCGGTAAAGAAACTTGCAGATGAAATTTCCATATGGCCTGATGAAGAAAAATTGAAAGTATTTGTCCTCAGCAAAGGAATGGAAAATATTTTGATTTTCAGTATGGAAACGGAAGATAAAAACTGCATCGCCCACACAAGGGTATTTGCACCAAAATTCGGCTATCTCGAAGATCCTGCAACAGGTTCATCCAATTCCGCCTTTGCACGCTATCTGCTTAAGAACAACCTTTGGAATGGAACAGCAGCTTGCCTTGAACAAGGTGGCAATGACAGGGTGTTTAACAAAGTAAAGATTAAGGAAATGAATGGCTGTATTCTTTTCGGCGGCAGTGCGACTTTAAAAATTGAAGGTGAATATTTCATCGATTGATAGAGACGGATATCTTCTGACTATTGTACAATGAATAAGGAAAAGAAATGGAATACCAATGTCATCAAGCAACTAAAACCAATACGGATCTTCTGGCCAACATCGATAAAGTCCACACTACAGAAATGGGAGTGGACCGCATCAGGAAAAATCTGGGAATCACTGAAGACAATGTAGTTGAATACTGCCGCAAAAAAATTCTTTCACCTGATTGCCGTATTTCAAAGCAGGGTAAGAACTGGTATTGCAAAACAGATGGAATCATCATAACTGTGAATTCTTTCAGTTATACCATCATTACGGCACATAAGGATCTGGGAAGAGGAGTTTGAATCCATCGAAATATACGGTGGAAATGGAATTAATTTGACAAATGGTAAAAATCATCATGAGGAATTATAGGAATTTATAAGCGAGGAACAAAATGAAATTCAATTCACTGATACCAGAACTATCCGTTACGGATATAGAAAAGACAAGACATTTTTACTGCGACGTACTTGGATTCAAGATTGAATACGAGCGTCCTGAAAAAAAATTCATTTTTGTTTCATACGAAGGAAACCAGATCATGCTGGAACAGATCAACGGCTATTGGAATACAGGAAAACTTGAATATCCTTTTGGCCGCGGAATAAATTTTGAAATCGGTGTTTCAGATGTGGAAGCAGTTTACAAACGTGTAAAAGAGGCCGGCATAAAATTGTTTGCCGACATGGAAACAAGCTGCTACCGCGAAGGAAACAATGAAATCATCCAGAAGGAATTTCTTGTACAGGATCCAGACGGATATCTTCTGCGTTTTGCACAGTAACCATTTGTCATTGTATTCATGGCATGATGAACTTTAGGAGAATTTATGAAAACCATAGGAATCATCGGCGGAACAAGCTGGGAAAGCACAGTAACCTACTACCAGATTATAAATGAAAAAATCAAGGAAGCTCTTGGAGGACTTTCTTCAGGAAAAATTCTTTTGTACAGCGTGAATTTTGCAGAAGTTGAAAAGCACATGGCAAAAGAAGAATGGAATGAAGTTGCAGAAATTCTTGGGGATGCTGCAGTTCGTCTTGAAAAAGGTGGCGCTGATTTCATTCTTCTTGCAACAAATACACTTCACATTGTAAGTGATGAAATTCAAAAGAGAGTTTCCATTCCAATGATTCACATCGGTGATGTAACTGCGAAGGTTCTTAAATCAGCCGGAATAAATAAAGCCGCCTTGCTTGGAACACGCTTTACGATGCAGAAAGATTTTATGCGAAAAAAGTTCACCAGTAATTCCCTGAATGTAATCATTCCTGATGATGAAGAAATGAAAAAGATTGATGAAATTATATTCAAGGAACTTTGCCTTGGGATAGTCAAAGAAGAATCCCGAAAGTATTACCTTGATGTAATTTCGCATCTTAAGGAACAGGGTGCAGAATGTGTTGTTCTTGGCTGTACGGAAATCGGAATGCTCATAAACAAAGACAATTCTCCACTGCCGGTTTTTGACACGGCAATCATTCATCCGGAAGAAGCAGCAAAACTTGCACTTATCGAGAAATAAAATATGAGCAAGTATAACGAACTTTGGGAATATGTTTCAAAAAAGTGAAAATGAAAATCGAACACGTTGCAATGTATGTAAAGGATCTTGAACGAGCCAGAAATTTTTTCATGGAATATTTCGGCGCCAGATCAAATGACGGATATTACAATGAGTCAAAAAAATTCCGCTCATATTTTCTGACTTTTGAAGATGGTGCGAGATTGGAGCTTATGAATCATCCTGAGATCTGCGATGAAGAAAAACAGATGCGAAAGACAGGATTCATCCATCTTGCTTTCAGCGTTGGCTCAAAGGAAAAAGTTGATTCACTGACGGAAAGATTAAGGGCAGACGGATTCCAGGTTGCAAGCGGACCAAGAACAACAGGTGACGGTTACTACGAAAGCTGCATTCTTGATCCGGAAGGCAACCAGATAGAAATCACGGTCTGAATTTTTCTGATTCGTCAAATCGTAGAGGGAATTCTACCTTTGGGGATTCCTGAATCCTTGTATTTCCAATTATCTTGGTCAGGAAGTGCATGCCTTCAAATTCAAATCTGAAACAAAGAGGAAACAACAATGAACACAATCGAAATTGGAAATTTCATCGCGGATTCAAGGAAACGAATCAACCTTACTCAAAAGGATCTTGCAGAAAAAGTCTGCGTAAGTGACAAAACCATCTCAAAGTGGGAAACAGGGAAAAGCCTGCCTGATATGGTTTACATGGAAAATCTTTGTAAGACTCTGGGCATATCTGTAAATGAACTGATAACTGCAAGACATCTTGAAGAAAGTGATTTTGCGGATAAATCGGACAAGACTCTTATTTCCCTTATTGATGATATAGAGAGAAACAAAAAGGGTTCCAGACTTTTATCCATCTCGGGAATTATTTTATGTGCCTTCTCGATTTTTCTTTTATTCAGTTCTTCCGGACGTGGACTTGGAGGCTTAAAGGAAATTCCCGGAATTTTTTTTGATCTTCTGAGTTTTGCCTTTGTGATTTTTCCTGTAGTGGGAATCCTGCTGCTTTCACGGAAGACAAAAACAGCGGAAAAGCTTCAACTGCTGAACCATGTTCTGATTCCAGTGGGATTAGCATCGTCCATTGCTAATTTCATCATCATGACTAACAGCAGTTCTGATTCAGGCAGAATCCTGCAAAATATCTGTGTAGTAATTTTACCGCTTTTTTACGCGGCAATAATCAAGATTTTTGTTTCTGTTTTCTGTCATGAAAGCGCTGACTAGCAGAATGTCATAGAAAAGCAAAAAAAGACAGGCAAAAATCAATATCGGGCTTTATACTTAAAATTGTAAATTGCCCGATGTGATTAAATAGGGGGAAAATGTGAAAGCTTATTTATACGGACAGGTTTTAGGAACACATTCATTCTATCTGCGTGACGGATTTTTACAGCCAGATGAATATGCGGAACTTAATGCAAAATATTTTTTGCCGGGCGGAGAAACGGGAACTGCGGCAACAGTCCTTGCATCCCTTGGCGTTGATGTAAAACTCGACGGTACCCATATCGGAACAGAAGTTGCTCCAATGCTGAAGGATTTTTACAAAGACAAGACAGTTGATTTATCGTCTTTGTTTTTTGATCCTGAATACAAGGGGCTTATGGACTATGTTGTTGTAGCTGATCTTGTGCGCTCGCCAATGGGATTTTTCCAGAGCCTGTACCAGCAGGGAATCAAACGCTGGAACACGCCAAAAGAAAATGATGTCATGGAATGTACAGTCGCTGCCGTGGATCCTTTTTTTCTGGAAGAAAGCCTTGAAGCATGCAGACTTTGCGTAAAGCATAATAAGCCTTATGTCACCATTGATTCGCGCCATGACTCATACTATCACCAGCATGCAGCCATCAACATTGTCTCAAAGGAATGTTCTGAAACCGGTGAGTACAAGGGAAAATCGAAGGAAGAAATTTTCAGGCTTCTTGCAGAAACAACTGACGGCCTTGTAATCATCACCACCGGAGAAAAAGACATGATCTGGGGAAGACGGGGAGAAGAACCGCACCACACAAAGCCTTTTTTCGCTGAAGTAAAAAGCACTCTGGGTGCAGGTGACACTTTCAAGGCGGGTTGCATCTACGGTCTCATGCACGGAATGACTGATGAAGAAATCGTTCGTTTTGCAAGCGCATGTTCCGCCATTGCAATTTCACGCTATCCGCTTCCACTCAATCCGCCAACGATGGAAGAAGTAAAAGGATTACTTGGGAAATGAAATTGATTACCTATAGCAAAGAAAGGCTTAGTGCTGATTCCTACATTGATTTTCTAAAGCGCACCGACTTGGGCTCGCAGTATCCAAAGGAAAGATTCCGGGAACGCATTGAACGGCTTGTAAAAAATGTTTCAATCAGTCTTGTTGCAAAAGACGGAGAAAAAATTGTTGGAGTTCTCTTTGGTCTTACGGATTTTGCCTACTGGCTTTATGTAACCGATCTGGGTGTAGATAGAGACTACGAGAAACAGGGCATCGGACGCACCCTGATGAAAAAGGCACATGAAATTGCCGGAGGAGAAAAAGACATTGCAGTGTATCTGATTGCCAATGACAAGGCCGTTCCTTTTTATGAAAAAATCGGAATGGAAAAATCAAAGGACGTGATGCAGTTCAGCAAAGTTGAATGGACTGATTTTGTGGTGGAATAGGAAAAGAAATCAAAGAATTGGGATAGGAAGAAAAAAAATGAATACACTGGATGCAATAAATTCGAGGCACAGTTACAGGGGAAAATACAAGAATATTGCGGTTCCAAGAAGTGACCTGATTAAAATAATTCAGGCCGGCATCAGTGCACCTTCGGGCTGCAACAAGCAGACCACATCATTCATTGCAGTTGATGACAAGAAAGTTCTTGATGAACTCAAAAGCGTCATTGATCCTCCGGTGGGGGAAACTGCTCCTGCGGCAATCTGTGTTCTGACCCAGCGCATCAATGCCTACCGGGACAAATGTTTTGCCGTGCAGGATTATTCGGCCGCCATTGAAAACATGCTTCTTGCCATTGTTGAACTTGGTTACGAAAGCTGCTGGTACGAGGGCCACATTACGGACGACGACGGCATAAACCACAGGATGGAAAAAATCCTGAAAGTTCCGCAGGGCTATGAACTGGTGTGCTTTCTTCCGGTGGGTGTTGCAGAAGAAGATGTCAAGTTGCCTAAGAAGAAAGCCTTTGATGAACGTGCATGGTTCAACTGTTTTGGAAACAACCAGCAGGTTTGACCGCACATGAAGCATAAAATGAAAGGGAAAGTTATGGAATTTTTTGAAGCGATAGAAAAAAGAAGGACAATCAGGGATTTTGAGAATGTCAGGATTCCAGACGGTGTGGTTAAGAAAATAATCGGTGCAGGATTTAAAGCTCCTACAAATGACCACATGAGGGACTGGCATTTCATCGTAATTGATGATAAGAAAAAAATCATGGAACTTCTTGATCTGATTCCAAAGGAATTTTCGGATGAAGATCTGGAACAGCTTTTTGTCGACTGGAATCTCAATGACATTGACCAGCAGGAATGCTACAGGAATGCAGTTCCGAAACAGCACAGGATGCTTGCAGAGGCCTCGGTGGTAATTATTCCTCTGTTCAAGCAGAAAGTTGATTTGCTGCATCCGGAGAATCTTTCGCACCTGAACGGATTTGCTTCAATATGGTGCTGCATCGAAAATATTTTTCTTGCGGCAACAGCGGAAGGTTATGCGTGCAACTTGAGGATTCCTCTTGGTAATGAAGGTGAACATGCAGGAAAAGTTCTTGGGTTCCCGAAAGATTATCTTATGCCGTGTTTCATTGGAATGGGCAAGGCGGCGGCAAATGCAAAAATGGTCAGGCAGAAAGAAATTTCCGTAGAATCAAGAATTCATAAAAATGTCTGGTAAAAATAAATGGATATGAACGCAAACGAATTTAAAAATAGACTTGTGGAATTTCTTTCGGCCGACGAAAGGATTTTAGGAATCGGGCAGACAGGAGACATGAACGCACCGCTGGTTCCGGGCAAAAGCGACATCGACATGTTCGTGCTTTGTACAGATGTTCCTTCGAAAACTGAACGGGAAGAAATGTACAAAAAGTTTTGTTCAGCATATGAAAGTCTTCAGATGGAAGTCTGCGGTGGCGGAATCTGGGGTTACGGCGACATCTTCATGTGTGACGGAATCGACGTAATGCCAATGTATTTTACGGTTGAAGAAATGCAGGGCTACCTTGAAGAAGTCCTCGACGGAAAGCATCTTGAAAAGGAAGGTCGCTTCTATCCCATTGGACGGCTTGCAAGCATCGAGTCCATCAACATTCTTTTTGAAAGAAATGAAACATGGTCAAAGATTGTAGAACTTGTAAAATCACACCCGGAATCTTTGTTCAAAAAATGGTACGAATCCGAATGCTGGAAGATGATTGACGAAGAGGACCTTGGACGTGCTGAACTGCGCCACGAAGTTCTGTTCTATCATCAAGTTGTGGAAGAATTCCTTGACCACTTTCTGCAGGCCCTTTACGCAAAAAACGGCTGCTACTTTCCAAGCCGAAAGCGCACGGAAAAAGCCATTGCAGGATTCAAAAAGAAGCCTGAAAATTGTTACATGCGGCTTTTAAAAGTTGTAGAACTTGCAGCAAAGGAAGAAACCATTGAAGCGTCCGTTACGGAACTAAGAAAGCTGGGGAACGAACTTAAGGAAATGTGAGGGAGAAAAAATGCTGATAAGAAATGAAAAACCTGAAGACTACAGGACTGTTGAAGAAATGATAAAACGCACATTCTGGAATCTTTCTGTGCCGGGCTGCACCGAACATCATTTTGCGCATCAGGTCAGGCAGAGCAAAGACTATATTCCGGAACTGAATTTTGTGCTTGAAGAGGACGGAAAAATCATCGGACACATCCTGTACGTAAAGGCAAAACTTGTTGCCTCAGACGGAACTGAAAAAGAAATAGTTTCATTCGGCCCTTTCACCATCGAAAGCGCTTACCAGAGAAAAGGCTACGGAAGAAAACTTCTGGAACATTCTCTTGAGGCTGCAAAGAAAATGGGATATCCGGCGGTTGCAATTTTCGGAAACCCGGAGAACTATGCCTGTTACGGATTCAAGAACTGCAAGCGTTACAATGTATGTCTTGAAGAAGGCATGTATCCTGTGGCGCTCATGGTGAAGGAACTGGAAGACGGCTCCCTTTCCAGCGGAACATGGAGATACGTTGAAAGCCCTGCACATAATTATGACGGAAGCGGATTCGAGGAATTCGACAGCAGCTTTGAGCAGATGAAAAAAGGCTACAAGCACACGCAGGAACTGTTCTATATCTATTCAAGATCCAACGTGGTGCGTTGAGTTCTGGCGGGAGACGGCACAATGGGAGATTGTAAAGTTATGGAAATCAGACATGCAGAAAGAAAGGATGCGGCTCTTATTCTGGAATTCATAAAAGAGCTGGCAGCCCATGAGCACATGGAAAGTGAAGTTGTTGCAACAGAAGAATTGCTGGAAGAATGGCTTTTTGACAGACAGAAAGCAGAAGTGATTTTTGTCATGGAGGAAGGAAAAGAGGTTGGCTTTGCGCTGTTTTTTCATAATTTTTCCACATTCCTTGGACGCTCTGGAATCCATCTGGAAGATTTGTTTGTAAAGCCGGAATATCGTGGCAAAGGTTACGGCAAAAAATTGATCTGTACACTAGCCAGAATTGCTGAAGAAAGAGGCTGCGGCCGTTTGGAGTGGTGGTGTCTGGACTGGAACCAGTCAAGTATTGATTTTTATCTGTCGCTTGGAGCAAAGCGGATGGATGAATGGACTACATACCGTGTCACAGGAAATGCCTTGACCGCCCTGGCAGCAAAAGAAAATGGACTGAAATAAGGAATGGGAATCATGAACATGACATTCAGAAAAGCAGAAGAAAATGAAGTTGGTGTTTTGACGGAAATGTCCAGAAATGCGTTTCTGTCAGATGCTGAATTCAGCGGCGAAAGTGGTGGTCCAAATGGATACGATGACTATGATTTTCATCTGGGCCATCAGAAAAAGGGAAGCCTTTATTCCCTGCTGAACGGAGAGAATATTGTAGGCGGTGCCATTCTTGAAGAAGATGGAGACAGCCTCAATGTGTACAGAATATTTGTAAGTGCAAAAGAATTCCGCAAAGGTTACGGACTCAAACTGATGCAGCTGATAGAGAAACATTTTCCCGAGACAAAAATATTCAAGCTGGACACACCGGAATGGAATGTGAGGACGAATTCTTTTTATCAGAAGTGCGGGTACACGGCAGTTGGCAGAGAGCATATCCCGGAATTTGATTTGATACTGTACGAAAAGAAAAGGTAGGTGGTGTATATGCACTTGGATGGATTTGGACTTCTTGTTGAGGACATGGCAAAGATGATCAGGTTTTACAGAGATGTCCTTGGTTTTGAAATCAAGGAAGATGAAAACGCGACCAATGTCTATCTTGTAAAAGACGGAACTTTGTTTCTGCTCTACGGAAGAAAAGATTTTGAAAAAATGACGGGCAGAAGGTATGATTATGTAAGGGGACTGAACGGTCATTCCGAAATGGCACTTTATGTAGACACTTTCGAAGAAGTGGATTCAGCTTTTGAAAAGGCCGTGAAAAATGGCGCGACTCCCGTACTTGAACCTGAACTTGAACCCTGGGGCCAGCGTACCTGCTACATCGCCGACCCTGAAGACAACCTCATTGAAATAGGTTCATGGAACAAGCCCTACGCAGAAAAGGATCTGTAAAATGCATGAAGAATGTTCTTTCCGACGGAACTGAATGTCGGTTCAGAATTGAATACGAATGACTTTTTATAGGAGTGCAATATGTTGAGACTCAGACCTTTCAGAGCTCCAGATGCAAAGGAAATCATTACATGGACCAAAGAGCCAAAAGAATTCTACAAATGGTCGGCAGGAATCCTCGGAGATTTTCCTGTTTCTGAAAAAAGGCTGTTGGAGGCAGTTTCAGGAAGAGAAGCCAATACAAAATATTTTCCGCTAACTGCATTTGATGAAAACGGCCTTGCCGGATTTTTTACAATCAGGACGCCGGGAGAAGATGACAAGAAAGTCCGGTTCGGATATGTGATAGTCAATCCTGCAATGCGTGGACAAGGCTATGGAAAAGAAATGCTCAAGCTGGGCTTGAAATTTGCTTTTGATGTTTACGGTGCAGAGGAAGTAGGGCTCGGCGTATTCGACAACAACAGGCAGGCTTACTGCTGTTATAAAAGTGTGGGATTTGAAGAGAACGGAAAACGCGAAGAATACACGCTTGCCGGAGAAAAGTGGACAGACATTGAAATGGAAATTCATAGAAAGAAAACAGGAGAAAATCATGCTTAAAGTTTATGGAACACCGATCTGCAAGGATTGTCTTGCAATGAAAATCATTTTCGGAAAACTGAAGGTGAACTATGAGTTCACGAACATTACCGGAAAATCCCTGGATCTGCACGCATTCATCATCATGCGGGACACAGATCCGGCCTTTGAAAATTGCAGGAAGAACGGTGCAATCGGCATTCCTTGTTTTGAAAAAGATGGCAAGAAAACTTTTGACATCAACGAAGCTTTGTCATGGGAAGGCTTTGATCCTGTTCCGGAAGAAGAAATCAACAGAATCACAGAAGAGTGTGTCCTTGCATGCAGATAGGTGAAGATTAAGTCTGCCGTTGTGCGGGGATTCTTTTTTCCGGCGGACAAAGAAAAGCAAAAAACGACATGGACAAATCATTCCGTGGCCTTATACTGAAACCGCAGGAGAGGTAATGAAATTGATGCAGCAGATAAAATAAGAATGATTCTGGAAAAAGCAGAATTGATTCAATTTGCTGGAAATCCCCTTGTGGAAAAAAGTATTGAAGTCTGTTGTGTACAATAAAATCCCCAGTTTGCGGAGGCGATGATAAAAAATGATTAATTTAGAAACCGAAAGACTCATTTTGAGAGATTATGTAAAAGGTGATTTTGATGCTTACTGCAGGCTGAAGATGGATTCACAGACTATGTATTATCTTCAGGATATCCAGCTGCATTACATTGACGAAGCCCGCAAGGATTTTGAAGATGTACTGTCGGACATTGGTTGTGAAAACCGCCAGTTCTATTTTCTTCATGTGGAATTAAAGGATACTCATGAACAGGTCGGCAGCATAGGTTATACGGTTGTTGATGACACGCCTGTAGGAAAGATTGTTCATCTGGGATATTTTACTTATCCAAAATTCTGGGGGAATGGTTACACTTCAGAAGCTCTGAAAAAATTGCTGGAGTTTGCATTTACTAAAAACAATGTTTACAGGGTGACTACAGGATGTCTTGCAGAAAACAAAGGTTCCGAGCGCGTCATGCAAAAAAACGGGCTGGTTAAAGAAGCCGAGCATGTCGATTATGAATGGCATGACGGAAAAATGAAAACGCGGTTGGAATACAGATTGTTAAAATCAGAATGGGGGCAAAGATAAATTCCAGTTTGTAGGGATGACGAATGACGCAAGAGATTGAAAAATATATAGAAAAATATCCTGAAGAAATTGTGCAGCTGTTTATGAAAATCAGGGATGTTGTATTTTCAATAGAGGATATTTTGATCGAAGAAAAACTGTGGGCAAAGCTTCCCAGTTATTATCATGGTGACAAATTTGTGAGGATCATACCGTTCAAGGACCATATCAACATTGAAGCAGACGGATTTGCAAAACATGCAGACGAATTGAAAGAATGTAAATTTACACCCAAAGGAATGCTGCAGGTACAAATCAATCAGACAATAAATTTTAATGTGTTGAAAAAAGTATTTTATGATACATATATTTATGCTTTCTTAAATGATATCTGTTAATAAAGCGATCAAGTAATTTTTTTAGTTGAGGTGTAAAAATGAAATTAATGGCAACTGGAAATACGGCAGAAGTTTTTGAATATGATGAAGGAAAAGTCTGCAAGCTGTTCAAGGATGGATATCCTTTGGATAGTATCAAAAGAGAATTTGACAATACCTTGATAATGAACAGGACTTCCATCAATACACCAAAGGCCTACGAAATCATCCAGCAAAATGGCCGTTATGGAATCGTCTTTGACAAAATTTCTGGTACGGATTTATTGTCCGAATTCCTTGAAAATCCAGACGACAAAAAGCTTGCCTCAAAAATCATCGAGGATTTATCTGAACTGCAGAAAAAACTTTTGTCTTCAGAAAGCGAGTTTGGAATTTTCTACAAAGATTATCTTCGCTGGTTTGGATTTGAAAAAACTGAAGAACTCCCTGACGGGAAAAACATCTGCCACGGCGATCTGCATCCAGGAAACATCATCAGAACATCTGAAAACAAATTGTATCTGATTGATTTTATGAATGTCTGTCTTGGCCCAAAGGAATACGATGTGGCACGAACCTACGTTCTGCTGACGGAAAACAATCCTGCCGCAAAAGAAACGGGAGAAATTTATCTTTCACTTATGGGAATGTCTTTTGTTCAGATTGAACCGTATCTTGAGGCGGTTTACTTTTGCCGCAAAAAGGAAATGCTATAGGAAGAACAGGGAGCAATCTAAACAATGAAAGAAATTATCATGCAGCCAATCGGCTATGTACGCAATAATGTTGAAAACAAAAAGGACGTGTCCTGGGGTAAGGATGTTTCGACCATAGAACTACTGGAAGAATATCATACAGGCTTGGAAGGTCTTGAAGATTTTTCTCATGTTACAGTCATCTACTATTTGGATAAGGCTGTTTATGAAAAAGAAAAGCATTTGCAGCGTCATCCTCAGAACAGGGACGACATGCCTTTGGTGGGCATATTTTCTCAGAGAGGAAAAGACAGACCTAATAAAATCGGCATGACTTCAGTAGAAATTGTGTCAGTCGATGAAAAAACTTTGACCGTAAAAGGACTTGATGCAATTGACGGAACAATGGTGCTGGACATAAAACCATATTATCCGGTCTATGACAAGAAAGATGCCACAGTTCCGGAATGGGTGGACCGCCTGATGGAACACTATTTTTAATTTTTGTTCAAAAACTCTGGAGATAAAAATGATAAAAACAGCTGACATAAATGATTTGGAAAATGTCACAAAAATCGTGATGAAATACAGAAAATTCTATGGTGTTGAAAATCAAAGTGAAAATGAGGTGAGAGATTTTATGAGGGCAAGGATTGAAAACAATCAGTCTAAAATTTTTCTTGCTTTTGCTGATTCAAAAGTTATTGGTTTTATTCAATTGTATCCGTCATATTCCACAGTTTCTTTAAAACCACAATGGATACTGAATGATTTCTATGTGGATGAGAATTTCAGAAAGCAAGGCAACGGAAAAAAATTGATGTCTTTCGTAAAGGAATATTTTAGAGACAAGGCAAAGGGATTCATTCTTGTTACTGACAAATCAAATGAGACTGCAAAAAAGTTTTATGAGGCGAACGGTTGGAAAACAGGTGAATACGATTTTTATACTTTCTTTTATTCATAGAGGATCTTTACAGTAATGGCATCGAGCAAAGAATATCTTGAATTTATTTTGGAACAGCTTTCTTGCCTTGAAGAAATTTCTTACAGGCAGATGATGGGTGAGTTTATCATCTACTATAGAGGAAAGATTGCAGGCGGAATCTACGACGACCGTTTTCTTGTGAAGAGTGTTGAGTCTGCACGTCGTCTTATGCCAGATTCAAGTTTTGAAATTTTTGTTTCTGAACT
>CALELJ010000019.1 GCA_937902445.1 uncultured Treponema sp.
CGCTACATGCAAAGCCCTGCAAGGAAACTATCTTTCAGGGCTTTGAATGTTTTTGCCAGCCTCTTCCTTCCTTCCCGGTTTTCATAAATTTCTTTCATAAAGGTCTAAGGTATTTCTATTTTACAACAACATAAATGCTTTCAAGAATTTTGTCGGCGGTTGTAAGGTTATCCTTGCTTCCTGAAAATTCAAGATGAATTTCTTTTTCCGTTCCATCCGGAACAAGTTTCCCCTCATAAAGAACGGCAGGCTGACCGTCTACTCCTGAATTCTTTTTTGTATAGAATTCATTGTAGTCAAAGCTCTGGTTTGCCTGACATTTGAAAACATATGACGTTCCTTTTTCAAGGGTCAATTCTTTTTCAATTATGATGCCTTTCTTCGGAGTTGCACTTGTGGTGGCATCAAGATCATCCCTGGAAATTTTTTCTGCAGGATTCTGACCTTTTGCCTTGTACCAGTCAGGCAATGATTCCGGCCTTCCGTCTTTTGGAGAGCCGATCCATTTGTTTCCCGAAGCCTTCTTTGTCACAAACAGAGTGTCTATGTATGTTCCGTCTGAATCCTCAATCCAGACAGCAAGCTGCGGTGCGCGGTTTGAATATGATTCTCCCGGATTAACTGCAACTGTAATTTTTTCCGCCCACATAAAAAAACTTGTGGCAGAAAGAAAAATCAATGTAAGCATTTTTCTCATTTTATTTTCTCCTATGAAATACTAGTCAAATACTAGAATTTATGTGTATAGCTGAAACCTATTCTCTGGAAATACCATTCGTGTCCACTGTAATCCAAGAGAGGTTCATATTTGCTTTCTCCGTCGTCATGGTATTTTGAAAATTCTTCATAACTTCTTCTTGTACGGAACTCAACAAGACCAAAGAGGGAATCCTTCTCGGTGAACTGGATGCTGAAAACGCCTGCAAGGGAATATGTCTTGTAGTCGATCTTATATTTCCTGTACTGACTGTCAATGTTGTTGAATATATATCCATCCACATTGAATTTAAGTCCGACGAGGTTAAGCATGAGAGGCATCTGGTAACCAATAATGTAATTTTGTGAAATTCCCGCTCCAGCCTTTTTACCTGGTGTCGTTTCCCACTGAAATATTTCGTCATCATCGTCTGCACCGATAAGGGCGGAATAATTGAATTCACAGGAAGCCACAGTGACTACATGATGCCAGTCTCCAGGCCAAAGAGCTGCCATGTCAAACATGAGTGTCGGACATGCCCAAACCTTGTAGAAATAGGTTCCAAAGGCACTCTGCTGTTTGTAGTCAGCTTCCGACTTGTCGTAGCAGGACATGCTTTTGATCCCCAGAATTTCCCATCCAGTTCCTATTTCGGCACCTGCTGCAAGACTGAGGAAAGCAACAGGTGTGCAGGAAATGCTGAATTTTGGAGTCAACGATACTGGAGTCAATGCAAGTGCGCCCTCAAGGGAAATTCTGTTTCCTTCAGTAAGAAAGTTGTTTCCTGGTACTGGAATTGTGTAGACTCCTTTTAATGTTTCCCTTGCTTCAACTCCTGAGTAGGGACCTGTAACCGGCGCAAAGTGTGTATTACCTGATACAACATCAGACTTCGGGTAGTAGCCAAAATCCGTTACCGAATAAAAATCAAGTGTGTTTTCAGCAGCCACGCTGAAGGTGATTACCGTTCCAAGTACGGCAGAAAGCAATTTTGTTTTTTTCATTTTATACTCCTGTGAAATTTAATTTCTTTATTTTTTTATTCAATCTCTTGCATTCATCAAGTTCTCTTTTTGTCAGCTCCCTCGATTTTTTTGTTCCGCCTTTCTGAATTACTCCGATGCATCTGAATCCTGAATACTTTGTGATTTCCTTTATTTCCCGGACAACACCTGAACTTTGTTTTGCCAGAATGTTGAAAGGGTAGGGAGTCGTACATGCAGTCGCTATGATGCATTTTTTTCCCTTGTTAAGCGGAACTGGAATTCCGCTTTTGCTTTCCGTCATCATGGCATAGACCACCCGGTCAAAAAGCATCTTCAACTTTCCATTCATGTTTGCCCAATAGCACGGGGAACCAATGACAACAACATCGGCGGCTTTTATTTTTTCCGCAATGATGTGGGCGTCGTCTTTTTCCAGAATGCAGTTACCTTTTGTCCTGCAGGCCATACATCCGCGGCACCAGTGAAAATTCAAATCATTGACATCTATGAAGTCACAGTCAGTTCCGTCTGTAATTTCTTTCAGGATTTTTTCAATGGTTCCGTTTTTTCTTGGACTTCCGTTAAGTGCCAGTATTTTCATTTGCTGTCTCCAATAATGCTGTTTACCATCAGTTCTATAAATCTGTCCGTAAAAGCAATTCCTTCATTCCAGAAAACAGGATCCGCTCTTTTTGTGATTATTGATTCGATGCAACCCCACATTCCAGAAATGACTATGCCTGTATCAAGGTGGATGTCATTTCCCTTGTAGAATCCTTTGTCCATGCATTCGGCAAGAAGACTTTCTCCGATTTTGTTGCATATGTAAAAACTCATGATGTCTTCATCGCCGATATCTTCTTCAAACTTTGTCAAAAGAAGAATTGCAACCTTTGGTTTTTCAAAACACCAGTCTCTGAAAACTCTTAGGGCTGTTTTGATTTTTTCCCTGCAGTCCGATACGTCGGCAACAGAGGTTTTCATTTTTTCTGCAATTTCTGAAAGGCAGGAAAGAGATATTTTCATGAACAGTTCATTCTTGTCTTTGTAGTAATTGTAGATTGATGTTGCGCTGATGCTGCATTTTTTTGCTACGTCGCGCATACCAATTTCCTCAGGCTCATTTTCCATAAGTAGCTCAAGGGCTGCCTGTAGAATTTGTTTTTCAAGTTCTTTGTTTGGTAATCTCATAACAATGTTAAGTTAACATTGTTAATTTATGATGTCAATACACTATCTAGAAAAATAAAAAAAATCAGCTCCCACTGGGAACTGTGGCAAATCCACTCCAGTGCAACCTTCGGCTGCAAGTCGTGTTTTGCCACAAACCCCAGTTCCGCTGTTTTTTTTTTGCTCTTAAGGTTTATTGACATTAGGAAAATTTAAGTAGGGAAAATGCGCCTGTTGGTTGCAAGTCGCAGTTTGACCTGAACCTTTGCTCCGTCAATTTTTTTATGCTTTAAAAGAAAATGTGCCTAACCAGTGGAGGGTAGGGTAGTGGTCTAATTTTTTTCAATGCTGTATTGTGTTTCCATGATTAAAGGATTTGTTTTTGATATGGACGGAGTTCTTCTGGATACTGAATCGGTTTGTGACAGGACCTGGGAACTTGCAGCAAAAGATTTTGGAATTAAAGTTGAGGATGCCATGCGGATCATTTCCCTTTGCCGTGGAACCAACAAGAAAACCAGTCGAGAAATAATTCTACGTGAACTTGGTTCCGGCTTTGATGTAGACTCCTACATGGCTGCAACCTCGAGTTATTTCAAAAAAATTGAGGCAGAAGAAGGTATCGCTACAAAACCCTATGCCAGGGAGTGCCTTGGGGTGCTTAAGGGAAAAGGCTACAGACTTGCCCTTGCTTCTTCCACCAGGCAGGTTGTGGTCGAAAAACAGCTTAAGGATGTGGGCCTGTATGATTACTTTGAATATCTGATCTGCGGTGACATGGTTTCAAACAGCAAGCCTGATCCTGAAATCTATGCTGTTGCGGTAAAAAATCTGGGTTTGACTCCTTCTGAGTGTATTGCAGTTGAGGACAGTCTCAATGGACTTAAAAGCGGAAAAGCAGCCGGACTGTCGACAATTATGGTTCCAGACAGAGTGGCTCCAAATTCAGATACAGAGAAAGTTTCTGATTTTGTTTTTGAAAACCTTAAGGAAGTGGCCGATAAGTTTTAGTTTGTTTGTATCCTGAGGAATTCAATTTTATATGGGGGACTGTCGATGAGGCAGTCCTTTTTTTATGGCTTTAGCCAGTGAAAAATATGTAGCGAAAGCGAAATATTTTTCACAATAAACCACCTGCTATGCGGGTGGTGCAACAAAAAGCTTATAGCACAAAAAAGCTTTACCAAGTTATACAATGTGAGTAGTTCAAGTTCACTGCGTATAACGGAGGTAAAGCTAAAATGGCAAATCAAAGTAATTCGTTGAGCCACACAAAGTGGCTTTGTAAATATCATATAGTATTTACACCAAAATATCGACGAAAGGCAATATATGGCCAATACAAAGAAAGTATAGGTCAAATATTGAGGCAGTTGTGTAATTATAAAGGTGTGGAGATTATCGAGGGGCATTTAATGCCGGATCATATCCATATACTTGTGAGTATCCCGCCAAAATACAGTGTGTCGCAATTTATGGGATATCTGAAAGGTAAGAGTAGTCTGATGATATTTGATAAACATGCGAACTTGAAATATAAGTTTGGAAATCGGCATTTCTGGAGCGAGGGTTATTACGTGAGCACGGTAGGACTCAACGAGGCAACAATCAGAAAATATATCGCAGAGCAGGAAGCTCACGATATAGCGATGGACAAACTCAGTGTAAAGGAATACGAAGTGTTAATTTACAATAAATCATCCAACAAATTTCCAACAAGAATTCCAATATTTTC
>CALELJ010000020.1 GCA_937902445.1 uncultured Treponema sp.
TCCTCAGGAATTCTGTGTCGCATTCCAATCTGGTGGAAGAAAAAATCTGCGTCAATAAGGCTGAACATTAAGCTTGGGGAAAAGTCCCAGAAGTTCATAGGATTCCAGACAGTCCTTTCCGTTAAACCGGAATTCGTTCTCGACGGAGAAATCATTACCGTCCAGGAAGTTGAAAAACTGCTTGAAATGACAGAGGGCCTTGCCCTGCTTAAAGGCAAATGGGTTGAAGTAAATAAGGACAAGCTTGCCGCTCTTCTTGCTGAATTTCAGAGAATCATGGAAAGCGAGCAGAAAATTTCTTTGCTTGATGCTCTCCACGGAAACATCTTTGAGAAAAAAGAAAAAGACAAGGCCAATGAAAATGCGGAAGAAAGAAAAGAAGTAAATGTTGACGGTGACATAATCATAACCAACGGTGAATGGCTAAAGACATTCCTGAGCAACATCAGGGCCGCCGCAACAAATGAAGACATTGAGGTTCCGGAAAAGGTTAATGCTACCTTGCGCCCGTATCAGAAGGCCGGCTACAGCTGGCTTGCAGGCATGTACCGCTATGGTTTCGGCGCCTGTCTTGCTGACGACATGGGACTTGGAAAAACACTTCAGACACTCACCTTCATGGAATCCATACGCAGCGGCAAAGGTGGAGCAAAGAAAAAAATTCTTTTGATTGTTCCGGCTTCATTGATAGGAAACTGGCAGGCGGAATCAAAAAAATTCACTCCTGAAATTACAATCAAAGTCCTTCATGGGAAAACGGCGGCAAAACTTCAGGCTGAAGCTGTAAGCGACCTGAAGTTCCTTAACATCACGACCTACGGAATGGCTACAAAAATTCCTGCACTGCAAATGGTCAACTGGGACTGCATAATTCTTGATGAGGCACAGGCAATAAAAAATCCTGCATCAAAGCAGACCCAGATAATCAAGAAAATTCCTGCGGAAAAAAAAATTGCCATGACAGGAACACCTATTGAAAACAACCTTACAAACCTCTGGTCCATCTTTGACTTTGCAAACAAGGGGCTTTTGGGATCGTCAACGGAATTCAAAAAATTCCAGACGGAACTCAACGAAAATCCGGAAAAGAACACAAAGCTCCGTGCCATGATCGCACCCTTCTTTTTGCGCCGCCTGAAGACAGACAAAAGGATCATCTCAGATCTTCCTGAAAAAATTGAGACGACTGACTACATCACCCTAAACAAAAAACAGAAGACACTTTATACAAAGGCTGTCGACGACTTTACAAAACGCCTTGAAAAAATCGGTGACGAGAAAGATCGTGATCCTGTGAAGCGCAACGGACTTATGTTTGAAGTTCTAATAAGGCTGAAACAGATATGCAATCATCCGGACCAGTATCTTGGGCAGGAAGAATTTGATGTCAGTGACAGCGGTAAGTTTGAGATGGTCCGTGAAATATGCGAGACAATCTATGAAAAGCGAGAACGAGTCTTGATTTTTACCCAGTTCAAGGAAATGATAGATCCACTTGAAAAGTTTCTCGAAGGTATTTTCCATGCCAAAGGACTTTGCATCCACGGCGGAACAAAAGCAGAAACTCGAACTGAATACGTACAGAAATTCAACGGAGATGAATATATACCGTTTATGGTTCTTTCGCTGAAGGCTGCAGGCGTCGGACTCAACCTGGTAAAGGCAAACCATGTAATTCATTTTGACCGCTGGTGGAATCCTGCCATCGAAGCACAGGCAACGGACAGGGCATTCCGTATAGGACAGAAAAAGAATGTTTTTGTGCACAAGTTCGTTTGCAAGGATACCATCGAAGAAAAAATCAACGACATGCTCAATGCGAAGACACTTCTTGCAAAAAGTGTCATAGGCGGAATCGGCGACACCGGAGAAAACCTGCTTACTAAAATGTCTGACCACGAATTGATTGAAGCCTTGAGGATGGACTAGATATGGCATACTACGAAGACGACGATTATTACTTTGATTATCAGAAACCCAAATACCAGACTGTCGCCGAGAGAAAAAACAAGGCTGAAGAATACGTAAAAAAAATGGCTTCAAAAGGAATCATTCTGAATCCCGTATCTATTCCTGGAAACAAGATTGCGGAAAAATGGTGGGGCCTCATGTGGTGCAAAAACCTTGAGCGTTATTCTGATTATGCCAACAGATTGCCTCGCGGAAAAAGCTATTGCAAAAATGGAAATGTCGTTGACCTTAAAATCGAAGAAGGCAAAATTCAGGCCCTAGTAATGGGAACCGCAAAGAAACCATATATTCTTGAAATAGACATTGATCCCATTGATCAGGTAAAGGCAGTGGATATTTCCTGGCAATGTTCAAAAAAAATCCACAATGTTGAAAGCCTCGTAAAGGGAGAATTTCCGCCGGAAATGGAAGATCTGTTCTTTCAGAAAGACGGACTTTTTCCATCACCAAAGGAAATACACTTCTTCTGCATGTGCCCCGACAGCGCAAAAATGTGCAAGCATGTTGCTGCAGTTTTATATGCTGTAGGAGCAAAACTCGACTATGATCCTCTGCTCTTTTTTAAGCTGCGTGGAATAGACATAAACAGCCTTGTCGCAAAGGCAATCAGCAACAGACTTGAAAACCTGCTGGCAAATGCGGAAAACATTACACCTCGCGTTTACGACAATGCTGATGTTGAAAGTTTGTTTGGGCTTTGAGCTTTCATTTAATCCAAACAAACTTTAGTTTTCAGTGAATCACAACCTCAAAAATTGTTCCCGCAAGAAGAACCAGGCTGAAAAGATAGCAGAGGACATCGCGGGCCTTGTACCCGTAGTTTTTAAGGCAGCTGCCCTTTTTTCTGAATTTGAAACCACGGAGATCAGCAGCGATGGCAAGGCTCTGGGTTTTTCTTACGGAAGAAACAAGCAGTGGCGCACACAAAGGAAGTATCAGGGCAACCTTTTTGAATGGATTTTTTGTATCAAGTTCAATTCCACGTGACGTTTGAGCTTCCATGATTCCGGCCATTTCAGAAGCAAAGACAGGAATGAAGCGGATTGCCGTAGTCATTGTAAACGCATATTTAAATGGGATGTGAAGTTTTTCTACAAGTGAATTTGAAAGGTCACCGAGTTTTGTAACGCTCAGCATAAGTGCCAGAGGAAGTGTCGCACAGCTTAAGCGCATTACAAGACGGAATGCATTCATAACGCCGTTGTCGGTAATCTGAATGAATCTGTATTCGTAAATTACATTTCCAGATCTGATGCAAAGAACCTGCAGTATGAAAAGGAAAATGGAAATTTTTATCAATCCCTTAAGCAGAGTGAATGTCCTGCTGTAGATTCCGCAAATAAGACCGATGACAACATCAAGCACCAGAAGACCAATAAGAACATAGACGTTGCTTGAAATGAAACAGCTGATACAGATTGCAAAAGCAAAAAACAATTTTGTAATGGGATTCATTTTGTGGAATACTGAATCTCCGGAAATATAGTCTAAAAGTCCCTTCATCTTTATTCTCCATCAAACTGTTTTAGGCCCAGTGAATTTTCTTCCATGACTGGAACAAGCTCCTTTGGATATCCGTCTGCAACAATGGAGCCCTTTGCAACTACAACCATGCGCTTTGCAAAATCACGAACAAGCTCCATATCGTGGCAGACCATGATAACTGTGGTTCCCTTTTCATTAAGTTCCTTTACAGCATTCATAAGGTCCATGCATTCCTTGTAGTCAAGTCCAGTTGTAGGCTCGTCAAGAATCATCACTTCCGGCTGAACCGCAATGATGGAAGCCAATGCAAGCTGCTGACGCTGTCCACGGCTTAACGCAAAGGGTGCCATGGCAGGATCAAAACCAAAGCGATCAACAATTTCCTTTGCTCTTTGTTCTGGCTCCGGCATTTTTAGAGCCTTAAGTCCAAAAGCAATTTCATCAAGGATTGTATAGCAGCAAAGCTGTCTGTCAGGATTCTGGAAAAGGAAACCAATGTGACGTGCAAGGATGCTGTTCTTTGTCTTTTTGCTATCAAGGCCACAGATTTTAATGCTTCCGCCTGCAGGCTTTAAAATTCCGCCTATAAGTTTGCTTAACGTAGATTTACCTGAACCGTTTTCACCAGTCAAAGCAAGGAAGTCGCCTTTATAGACCTTAAAATCAACATCTTTGATAAGATAGTTCACATCGTAACCAAAAGACATTTTATTTACTTCAACAATAGGTTCTGCTTCAGTTGAATATTTAGCATATTCCACTTTTTCTGAAGACGAAACTTTTGTATCAGCACCGTCAATTTTCTTTTTTGAATCAGCCACAATCTGGTCGAGAATTTTACCCACGCGTTCATGGTTCAATCCAAGATCTGCAAGCTTATCTCGATGGGAAAGAACTTCCTCTACAGTTCCGTGGAATGTAAGTTCACCATGTTTCAATACGGCAAGTTTTTTTGCATACTCGCAAAGAAGGCGTATTTTCTGTTCAATGACGATGACAGTAAGGCCATATTTTTCATTCAGTTCCTTTATGATTCTGAAGATGTTACGGCTTGCGGCAGGATCAAGTTCACCTGTAGGCTCGTCCAGAACAAGAATCTTTGGGCGCAGGGCAAGAATTGCGGCAATGGCAACCTTCTGTTTTTGTCCTCCGCTCAAACTTGAAATGTCACGTTCACGCAGGAATTCTATCTGCATTTCCTTGAGAACCCACTCAAGGCGCCGGTAGATTTCCTGCTTTTCAAAACCAAAGTTTTCCATACCGAAAAGGATTTCATCCTCAACAGTTGCTGAAGTCATCTGGCTGTCGATGTCCTGAAAGACGGAACCAATCTCCAGGGCAAGCTGACATGGATCAGTGTCAAAAACATCCTTGTCATTTACAAGAACTTTTCCGTAATAGTCACCTTTATAATGGTGCGGAATGATTCCGTTTATGGCATATGACAGGGTTGTCTTGCCTGCTCCGCTTGAACCGATGATTCCAAGGAATTCACCGTCCTCTACTTCCAGATTTATCTTTGAAAGCGCATTTTCCTTTGCGTCGATGTATGAAAAACTAAGGTTCTGTATCTTGATCATTTCAATGTTGCCTTAAGTGGATAGTAAAGTACCTGTACGATGATTGCGTTGAACAGAGCTGTAAACCCAACGATAGGAACGAAGGCTGCAAGTGCTGCAGGATCGGACTTGATTACAACAAGAAGGAATGTTGCGTAGATTCCGCCTGAAACCACTGTGCTTACAAATGTAGCAACAGCAGGCATGATTTCAACTTTTCCGATCTTTGGCATTGGAACTTTTACAAGAAGACACATTACGAGAGCACCAAAGAATTCAGAAAGGAAGTTGAGCCATGGAGTTCCCGGGAAGAACTGGCAGATTGCACCTGCAAGGATACCGATGATAATTGCTTCAAATACCCGTGGCCTAATAAGGACAATTGCCATACAATACATGGCGATGATGAAGTTTGGCTTCATACCAAAGAAGTTTACAAAGCTTCCTACAAAGAACTTGAGTACTGCACCGGCTGCAAGCAAAATTGCGATGAGTACAAGTTCGCGGATCGAAAGGCCTTTCTTTTCTTCTCCCTTCATGACTCTTTTTTCTTCAACATTTTCATTCATTTCTTCTGACATAAAATACCTCCGAAACCTTATGTTTCTATTGATAGTAACATAATACAACAGAATTGCAACCTTGTCAAATTGTTTCTATCTGTAGAAACAGGGCAATTCATAATTCATAATTCATAATTCATAATT
>CALELJ010000021.1 GCA_937902445.1 uncultured Treponema sp.
TTTGGAAAAGGAAGTGCCGCTTCTGTTTCTTCTTCCGTGAATTTTTCAGCTGTGATCAGTATGGGAATGAAGGCAAATTTTACAGTCCTGCGGATCTGCATTATGTCATTGTGGGACAAAGCTTCGGCTACAATCAGATCTGGAAGAAACCTCATGGAAAGGCTTTCAAGAAAACTTATGGAGGATATGACTTCCGTTTCATTTTCTTTTGCCAGAACCTTCAGCAACGGATTTTGAGAACCTATGAAAATAATCTTTTTAGGTTTCCACAAAGCCATTTACAGAAACTCCACGCATCCGAATTTTGAGTCGCTGTAGGACAGAAAATCTTCGATGTATTTTTTTGCCTCAGGGCAGATGGATGAAATTCTTTTTGCATGGCTTTCCTTTTCTGTCTGAACAAGGGGATCAACATATCGCTGTTTTACTTTTAGGCTCAGGCTGTAGGTTCCGTCGATGGGAGAGTCGCTCCTGATTATTTTTTTCATTCCACGGAAAGTACGGAAGAGTTTTGCAAATTCTGTTTCCTTTTTTTGTTCTGCATGCTTTTCAAAAAGTCCGATAAGTTCCGCTTCGGAAAATCTATAGAAATCTTTTTCAGATGCGATGCCTTCTCTTTCTGCCGCTGAAAGAACATCCGCCATAAGCTGCATGGCAATCTTGTCCTCGTTGTGCTGGAGGATGAGGCTTATGTCGATGAATTTTTTCATATAGGTCAGACAATGTTCCAGACTGTCAAAGCCCAGTTCCGGCAATTTTTTTTCGTTTTCCAGAACTTTTATGTGAGAGTAATTTTCTATGGTTTCTTCTATAGTCCATATCCTGTCAAGGGCAGCTCCGCTTGGATACATGTACTCAAGCCTGTCCGCACTCAGTCCTGGCATTTCGTTGTCGCAGACAGGATAAATGTGATAGTCGTTTATTTCTTCCGTTTTTATTCCGTCCCGGTGGAGCAGGGATTGAAGTTCCATGTCTTCATCAACCATCTTTGCGTTCAGGTTTTCAGTTGAACTTTGGGTAAGTGCATCACCATTCTTGAAATCGCTTACATGGCTGAATGCGGGCGTTGAAACATCGTGGAAAAGGGAAGCAAGAGTCTGTTTTCTGTCATGGGTGAAATTCCAGGTGATGAGGGCAGTTCCTATTGAATGGTCAAGCCTTGTGTACATGAAATGATTGTGAAACAGTGGAGTCCAGTCAGTTCCGCAGAGAAGTCCAATTCCTGAAAGCCGCTTCATGATAGGGAGCGAAATGTATTTCTCAAGAAAGTCCGGTGAGTCTTTGCAGAGAGCTTTGTGATATTCCGTCTTGAAATTACCCATGATAAAAATATATCATAACCATGCTTTTTTTTGTAGGCAACTTAAACTTGTTGTTGTGAGAGGATTATTATGGAATTCAAGCAGTATCATTCAGATGGAAAAGTTTTTCATTCCGATGAACAGATCTATTTCAGCCAGGCAAATCTATATGGGTATTTCAGTCTTCATGAACTTCTGAGGATGACATCAGATGTTGCAGTCGAGGATTACAATCAGCAGGGAATGTCACGACAGTTTTTAGTTGATAATGGATATGGTATCCTGGTTTCGCGTCTTTCATTCAGGTTTCACAAGATGCCGGTAGAAAATCAGAAAGTTCATTTTGTGACATGGGAAGAAAAACCTGAGGCTCTGCAGTTGACCCGCTGCTACAAAATTCTTGATGAAGACGGAACTCCTTTGATCAGCGGAAAGTCATACTGGCTGGTGGTTGATCTCAAGGCCCGTCGTCTGATGCCTACTGCAAAATTCACCCTTAGGCCAAGTCCTGAACAGACAACTGAGATGGACTGTCTTCCGCCGGCAAAAATAGTTCCGTCTGAAGAAATGGAATTGTGGGACTCAAGGATAATCAAGTTTTCAGACCTTGATTCCAACGGGCACACTACAAACTCAAGATATGCGGCATTCATAGAAGATGCTTTGCCTGAGGAATACAGAAACAAAGTTCCTGTTGACTTTAAGGTAAACTTTTCAAAAGAAGCCATGCTTGGAAGCCATCTTGATGTCTACGGAGCGATTGAAGATGACGGGAAAAAAATAAAGATCATTGGAAAAACATCTGAAGGCTGTTCCTTTGAAGCGGAATTATATTATTAACTGAAAATACTTTATGACATGACGGGCTGTCTGAAAATCTGTAAGAAATGGATTTTTTGCAGCTCGTTTTTTTTGTGAGTGACTCACAGAGAAAAAATGAAAACTCACAAGACATCGAGAATGATTTTCACTAGACTTTCAAACATCAATATCTTCATTTTATTAAAGAAGATTTGAAATAGTAGTTAATTTATACCGGAGAAGAGGTGGCTCATACCAAGATAATAAGTCCATTTGGTATGAGCCTTTTATCAGAAATGTTGATGTTTATTTCCATTAAAACACTATGCTTTTTAGCAGGCCTTTTGATTGGCCTCGTAATGAATGTTTTTTTCTTGATGTTGAAGTAGTTCAGTCTTTTCCATGATTCATCATTCTTGTAATTATCAATGCCATTCCGTATGGAAGAAAAACCGTAATGATGCGGTCGATTGCATTGACAGGAATCCTGCTGATTATTTCAAGAATCAAAGTACTGTGGATGAAGTTTGCGAAGAACTGCAGGAAGCTGTCTGTCTGAACTGTCATGGAGTACGGGGTATGCTGGATTGCTGCGACGATGCGTCCGATAATTCCGCCTGTTATGCTCATTTCAAGACATATGATTATGGACAGCAGAAAAAGCTTTATGATGAGGAGTAGTTTGTCCTGTTCTTCATCGAGGTACTTCTTTTTGAAGGGACAGACTATGAGCACTGCAAAAATCGTGCAGAAACTGTAAAGATAACCTGGCCATCGGCTTAAGTTCATGACAAGGATGATGTTCCACAGGCGCTTGAAAAGGACGCAGAGAATTCCATAAAAAGGACCAAAGGAAAATGCTGCTGTCATTTCAAAAATTGTATCAAGAAACAACGGACGAAAGTGAAGTTTTGCAAAAAGGCTGATGTAATAATCGAAAACTGCAAATGCAAAACAGATGACGATCTTTATGAATGGCAGGGCTTGTCTTTTTCTCATGATTCTTTAATTGTATTATATATCTTGGATTTCTGCTATATTAAGGTGAGGTTTAAGATGAAATTCATCAGGATAAAATTCATTCTCATATGCTCACTGATTTTTCTGTCTTTCCCTTTGTCATCAGAGAAAAGAAAGGACTATGCCAACTACCTGGACTGGCAGATTTCATCAGAAAAAAGTGAATTCATCAAACTGTGGGAAGAAACGGAACTTAATTTTCAGTCTCTGGATTCTGAAAGTTATGTAAAAAGAATTGAAGAATTGTCCCTTGCTTTCCAGAATGAATTGAACTGTCAGAATACTCTTGAATTTGAGCAGTCCAAAAATGATGCTGCCAGAGCCGTTCTTGATTCCCTTGAAAAACTTCATGAAACGGCACGTACTGGTATACACAGGAATATTTCTATTTGCCGCATTGAAACAAACATCGCCATCATAAACTATGTCAATTTGAAGGCCAACATCATGAATCACAATACAAGCACATTGTTTTTCCTGTTTTTTGTGCTGTTCCTGATTCTTGTTTTGTTTGCGGCTTCCACGGCTTTTTTTGCAACACGTCTTAGAAAATCAAGAAAGAATGAAAAAAGTACCAGCGTTTTCAATCAGAAAATCATTGAGGCGCAGGAAAAGGAAAGAAAAAGAATTTCCCTTGAACTTCATGATACCATTGCGCAAAATCTGAGGGCAATTCAGCTTCTGACATCCCAGGCTTTTTCTACAGAAGATGAAAGTTCTGGAAATCCGGAATTGAAAAAACAGATTCTAGACCTTGAGTCAAAGTCCATAATTGACATCAGGACACTTTGCTATAATTTGACTCCTCCTGATCTGGACAGAAAGGATCTGCGCGCTGCTTTGAGTCATTTTTGTTCTACTTTTGCCCGTGACACAAAAATTGAATGTTCACTGGTTATTACCGAGGACTGTGATTTTTCAGTCTATTCTTCTGAAGATCAGCTGAACATATTCCGCCTGATTCAGGAAGCTTTGAACAATGCTGCAAAACATTCCAAAGCGGATGAAATTACTGTTGTAATGAGAAAGGATGTTAATAATGAAAACGAGCAGCTTCGCATTTTGATAACGGATGATGGTGTTGGTTTTAATCTTGAATCGGCTTCATTCCTTGATTCCCATTTTGGCTTGAAAGGCATGAAGGAGAGGACAAAATTTTTGAACGGAACATTGAAGATAAATACTGCCCCTGAAGAAGGAACCGAAGTACAGATTACGATCCCATATAAGGAAATATAGTATGATTAACATAATTATAATTGATGATCATAAAATGATGAGGGAAGGCTTGAAAAGCTTTCTTAATACAAACGATGGCTGGAATGTTGTTGGTGAGGCCGGCTCTCTTGAGGAAGTAAAAAAACTGATTTCCGAAAATGAATGTCAGCTTATAAACGCCATTGCCATTGTGGACATTAAGTTGGGCGATGATTCCGGTCTTGATGTGCTGAAGGTGCTTTCTGATTCACATCTTGGAATCCGTTCACTCATGTATTCCATGTTTGATTCTCCGGGGTATGCAATGAAAGCCATTGATAATGGTGCCATGGGGTATATTACAAAGGCTGCGGACAATTCGGAACTGATGAAAGCTCTTAAGGAAATAGCATCGGGAAACACCTATATCCAGCAGTCTCTTATGCACGGAATTACTGTTACGGCTAATCTTGTTTCCGGTCTTACAAAAAAAGAGAGGCAGGTTTTTGATTTGATTCGTCAGGACTTTTCAAATGAAGAAATTGCAAAGCGTCTGGAAATAAGTATACGTACAACGGAAAACTACGTTTCCAAAATCTACGACAAACTCGGTGTAAACGACAGGTCGGAACTGGTCGTAAGATAACAAGGAAGGGAAAGTCTAAGAAAACATAGGGCTGTCCAATAGCACTATATAGGGTGGTTTCGACTACGCTCAACCACCTTGAAATTACTTTTGGAACAGCCCCATGCAGCGGTGTTCAGTCTTTAGAGACTGACGTTGATTGCCTTGATTCCGCCGTTGCGTGCAAATAGAACCTTTGTCGTATCGCATGGAAGAGCGTTGCCTTCATATTCGGCAGTCTTTCCGTCTGCAAACTCAACAGTAATTTTCTTTGAGCCGGCCTTAGTGTAGACAATCTTTGTGTTGCACCATGTGAATGACAGAGTTCCGTTCTTGAACTCTTCGTCCTTGAGGATGAGAGGATCAAACATTGCCTGTCCGTCCTTGATGCATGCACCAAGCTCTCCAAAGCGTGTAAGAACTTCTTCCTTGACCTGACCTGTCATACCTGGCTGTTTTGCACCCTTGTGGTATGGTGTGTGGCTGTAAGGATCTGACGGGAAAGCTCCGTAGATTTCAGGAGTCTTCATGAAACTCAAGCCAGCCTGGATGTTGTAGTATTCATCCTTAAGCTTGTCAGCGCATGGGTTTCCGTTTCTGTAGGCATCAAGAGCGATTTCCTGAGCTGCAAGAAGAAGCTTTGAAACCATGTGCCAGTAGATTGAGCCGAGACCTTCATATGCATAGAATGTTCCAGAACGTCCTGTGAAATTCTGGTGAACGAAAGTCTTTTCATAGATTTCGTTAAGTGCAGAGATTTCCTTTGTGGAAAGTTTGCGTGCCAGTGGAAGGGCTGTAATGTGATCCTGCATAACGCTTGCATTTCTGAATTCAGCGTTGAAGTGGTAGACATTGTTTTCATCCTTTTCGATGAAAGCGTTTCCAGTCTTTGCGATTACAGATTCAAGTTCCTTTGCATCCTCTGCGCTTACATTGTTCTTCTCAAGGAATGTCTTGAGTGTCTTGTTAGGGTAGAGCATGTAAGAATTCTGGCGTTCTTCATAAAGCTTGCTTGCCTTCATCTTCTGGAGAAGTTCAAGTGATTCTTCCGTACTGAGCATTCCGCTTGAAAGAATTGAAACCTGGCCTTCAAGCATTTCCTGAAGGTACTTGACCGTCATTGTCTTTTCACCGATTACAACTGTGTTGTATGTATGGTAAAGACCATCTTCTCTCTTGTTTGCGCGGAGTGTTAGTTCAACGGCATTTCTGATTGCAGAAAGGCATGTGATGATGTCCTGACGTGAAATTTCTGTTGTCTTTGAACCGTAACCGTTCTTATAAAGATCGTTTCTTTCCTTTTCGAAAACGGCTTCTTCAGCATCAGTAAAGCTTCTGCGAGCAGTGTCATCGGCCATGGTCTTTTCAAAGTCAGTGGTCTGGTAGAGTGCGCAGATCTTTGAGAAAGCAGTTGCGACTGTCTGTGGCAACCTGTATTTTTCAATTGGACTTGCCGAATAGATTTCAATCATGAACTTGAGCATGCGGTTGAGGTAACCGAGTGTCACTACAGAAAGACCGTAGCCTGCAAGTGCGTTGTTTGCATCGTTCCATTCAGGACGCTGTGTGTTCATCCAGATTCCGCCGCCTGGAATGAGGTTTGCTGCCTTCTGGATGATGATCTGGAAAAGCTTTGTCGTTATGTTTACAAGCTGAGGCTGTCCCTTCTTGTCTGTGTACATCTTGCGGTCAGTTCCGAATTCCTTGCTGTCTTTGATAAGCTTGTCGCTGAGTTCCTTGTCGAATGCAAGTGAGTTTCTTGGATCTGCAAGAACTTCCTTGTAGCTCTTGATTCTATATGGAACGTTTGCGCTGCAGTAAAGTTCTTCGTTGAGGCTGCCCAAAAGTTCTTCACGGTTGATTGAGTTCCACTGTTCCAGAAGTTTCTGGAGGTAGATTACCTGATGATCGCCCCAGTAACCGTACTGTGCCCAAGGATTGTCTGGTTCTGGACATTCCCAGTCGATACCCTGACGGTTGATTCTGTAAGGGTTGAATCCATCGATTGTCATTGCGTTGAGGAATTTTGCGCAGATGTTCTTGATGTATGCAGGATATGACATTGTGAGTGCTTCCCAGTTCTGGAAGATGTCACGCCAGTTTCCTTCGTAGTTGAGGATAG